>JALSIK010000341.1 GCA_026990045.1 Chromatiales bacterium
GGTTCGGCTACGCCGAATCAAGCGTTTACACGCTTGATTCGCGGGCGGGGCATCCCTGCCCCGCCTTATCAGGCTGTTTTTCAACAGCCTGCTAAAGATTCCCGGCCGCCAGCCCCCGGCGGCCGGCAGCCTCCCTCTCAATGCGCCTCGTCCCAGTTGGGCCCGGTGCCCACGTCCACCACCAGCGGCACGCGGAGGTCCGCGGCGCCCTCCATGATGGCCCGCACCCGCCGCCCCACCTCCGCCGCCCGGGCCTCGGGCACCTCGAACACCAGCTCGTCGTGCACCTGCATGATCATGCGGATGCCGTCGCCCTGCACCAGTTCCCGGTCCACCTGGATCATGGCCCGCTTGATGATGTCGGCCGCCGAGCCCTGCATGGGGGCATTGATGGCGGTGCGCTCGGCGTACTGGCGGCGCTGGCTGTTGCCGGCGCGGATGTCGGGAATGTACAGCCGGCGGCCGAACACCGTCTCCACGTAGCCCCGCTCGCGGGCCTCTTCGCGGGTGCGGTCCATGAACGCCTTCACCCCGGGGTAGCGCGCGAAGTAGAGGTCCACGTAGGCCTGGGCCTCGGCCCGGTCGATGCCCAGCTGGCGGGCCAGGCCGAAGGCGCTCATGCCGTAGATGAGCCCGAAGTTGATGGCCTTGGCCGCGCGCCGCTGGTCGGCGGTGACCTGCTCCGGCGCCACCCCGAACACCTCGGCCGCGGTGGCACGGTGGATGTCCAGCCCCAGGGCGAAGGCCCGCAGCAGGCCCGGGTCCTGCGACAGGTGGGCCATGATGCGCAGCTCGATCTGGGAGTAGTCGGCCGCCAGCAGCAGGTGGCCCGGCGGGGCGACGAAGGCACGGCGGATGCGCCGGCCCTCCTCGGTGCGCACCGGGATGTTCTGCAGGTTGGGGTCCGAGGACGACAGCCGGCCGGTGGCGGCCACCGCCTGGTGGTACGAGGTGTGCACCCGGCCGGTGTCGGGGTTCACCATCTGCGGCAGCTTGTCGGTGTAGGTGGACTTGAGCTTGGACAGGGCCCGGTGCTCCAGGATCAGGCGCGGCAACTCGTAGTCCGCGGCCAGCTCCTGCAGCACCGACTCGGCGGTGGACGGCTGCCCCTTGGGCGTCTTGCTGATCACGGGCAGCCCCAGCCTGCCGAACAGGATCTCCTGGAGCTGCTTGGGCGAACCCAGGTTGAACTCGCCGCCGGCCACGGTCCAGGCCTGCTGCTCGATCCCGCGGATGCGCGCGGCCAGCTCCTCGCTCTGCCGCGCCAGCATCGCCGTGTCGATGAGCACCCCGGTGCGCTCCATGCGCGAGAGCACCGGGACCAGCGGCATTTCGATCTCCAGGAAGACCTTGCGCAGCGACGGCGTCTCCTCCAGCCGCGGCCACAGGACCCGGTGCAGCTGCAGGGTGACGTCGGCGTCCTCGGCCGCGTAGCGGGCCGCCTGCTCCACCGCCACCTCGTCGAAGCCGATCTGCCTGGCCCCCTTGCCGGCGACGTCCTCGTAGCTCACGGTGTCGCGCCCCAGGTACTTGAGCGCCAGCGATCCCATGTCGTGGCGGCCGGCGGTGGAGTCCAGCACGTAGGATTCCAGCATGGTGTCGAAGGCGATGCCCTGCAGGGCGATCCCGGCCCGCGCCAGCACGCTCATGTCGTACTTGAGGTTCTGCCCCAGCTTGGGCC
>JALSIK010000342.1 GCA_026990045.1 Chromatiales bacterium
CGGCCACCGGCAGCTCCAGCTTCCGGCCGCCCAGGTCCGCCAGCTCGATCTCGGGGTAGATCTCGAAGGTGGCGGTGTAGCGCAGGCCGGCCTCGGTCTCCCCCGGCTCGAACCGGGGCGTGCCCGCCGGCCGCAACCGCTCGCGGCTCACCGCCTCGCGGAAGGTCCGCTCCATGAGGTCGGACACCACCTCGCGCCGCACCTGGGTGCCGTAGCGGCTGGCCACCACCTTGAGCGGCACCTTGCCCGGGCGGAACCCCTTGAGCTTGACCGTCCGGGCCAGGTCCTGGAGCCGCTTGTGCACGGCCTCTTCCACCTGGTCCTGCGGCACCTCCACGGTGAGCCTGCGCTCGAGATTGCTGATGGATTCCACGGATACCTGCATCGGATTCCCCTGCGCGCCGGCCGTCCGGCGCCTGTGCTGTCGGTGTGTTCGCCGCCCCGCGCCGCGGGGCCGCTGCGGAGATGGTGCGAAAGGAGAGACTCGAACTCTCACCCCTTTCGGGACTGGAACCTAAATCCAGCGCGTCTACCAGTTCCGCCACTTTCGCCCGCCGGGACGCCGGGCCCCGTCGCGGAGCCATTATACGCCCTCCCGGACACCCGGTAACCCCCTATTTATTAAAGCGTTTTATGGGAAAACGGGCGGTGGCGGGACCAAAGAGCTGGTGGGCCGTGAAGGACTCGAACCTTCAACCAATGGATTAAGAGTCCACTGCTCTACCAATTGAGCTAACGGCCCGCGCCGTTTCAGCGGGGCGCCATTGAACCACAAGGGGTTCGGCGTTTTCAAGCCGGGCGCCGGGGGTGAAAGATGGGGTGGCTGATGGGAATCGAACCCACGACCACAGGAGCCACAATCCTGTGCTCTACCAACTGAGCTACAGCCACCATCAATAAGGTTCTGGCCGCTGGGGGCTGGCCGCCGGGACAACACCGCATCCCGCAAGACCCCGGCAGCCGGCCGGCCGCCCGATTCTGGCACCCCGGGAGGGATTCGAACCCCCGACCCAGAGCTTAGAAGGCTCTTGCTCTATCCGGCTGAGCTACCGGGGCCTGGTCCCCGACGCCTCGGGATGGCCCGCATCCTACCATACCCCCGTCGGGGGACGGTGCCTGGTCGGGGCAGAGGGATTTGAACCCCCGACCCCCTGCTCCCAAAGCAGGTGCGCTACCAGACTGCGCTATGCCCCGGAACGTGCGGCCCGCGACCCGGCAGCACAAGGGCCGGCATGATACTCACGGGCCTGGCGGCGCGTCAATGATACCAGGACGGGAAACCGCACACTTGGCGGGGGGACCGGCCCATGAGAAAATCGCCGCCCCATGCCGGTACCCGCTCCCCAGCCCGCCCCATGACCGCCCGCCTCATCGACGGCCGGGCCATCGCCGCGCGCGTGCGCGCCGACGTGGCCGCGCGGGTGGCCGCCCGGCGGGAGCAGGGCCGGGGCGTGCCGGGGCTGGCGGTGGTGCTGGTGGGCGAGGACCCCGCCTCGCGGGTCTACGTGCGCAACAAGCGCCGGGCCTGCGAGGAGGCCGGCATCGCTTCCTTCGCCCACGACCTGGCGGTGGACACGCCCGAGGCCGAGCTGCTGGCCCTCATCGACCGGCTCAACGCCGATCCCGCGGTCCACGGTATCCTGGTCCAGCTCCCCCTGCCGGCGCACATGGA
>JALSIK010000343.1 GCA_026990045.1 Chromatiales bacterium
CATGCCGACGATGGTGACGAAGTCGATCTCGGGGTCCATGAGCAAGTTGAGGGCGAAGTTCTGCTCGCGGTTGCGGGCATTGATGCCCCATACCGTGTGGTTGGGCTGCCGGTAGTCGCGGATGACCTCCAGCACCGCCGTCTCACCCTCTATTTCACGGCAGATGGCCTCGAAGCCGCCTTCTTCCCCGGCGGTCACGAACTGCCCCGGCACCCACTGGCCCACCTCGGCGCCGTGCACCCGGTAGAAGGTCCGGCCCTCCTCCATCCAGGACTCCATGCGATCGCCCAGCGTGGCCCAGAAGTCGCCGGGCACGCGGGTGTGGCCGGCATAGAGCAGGTTGACGTCCTCCAGGACCTGGTCGTTGTAGTAGTCTTCGGCATGGACACCGAGGATGGCCGCCTTGATGCGCAGGTTGATGTCCTTGGACACCAGGGTGACCTGGGCATGGGAATGGATCTGCTGCAGGGCCAGGGCTGCGGCCAGGATGTGGTTGTCGGGCTGATTGCCGGGCAGGCTCTGGGGCAGGCGGCTGGCCAGGGTGCGGGTCTCGAAGAACAGCCGGCCCAGCCGGGCCGGGGGTTCCTCCCCGGGGGACGTGCCGCCGTTGGCCACCGACGGATCCAGGGGGATGCCGGACTCGATGGCCTCGGGCCCGGCCCGCTGCATGAGTTCGTTGAGAAAGCGGCTGGTCTGGCGCGCGTTGCGCGCCACCTCCGACGGCCCCTTCTTGTTGTTGTCCAGCTCCTCCAGCACGATCATGGGCAGGAACACGTCGTGTTCCTGGAACCGGAACAGGGCGGTGGGGTCGTGCATGAGGACGTTGGTGTCCAGCACGAACAGGCGGCGGCCCTCGCGGTCGCTCATGGCGGCACCGGGGATGACCGGGATCGGGGCGGCGCCCGCAGTGGCCCGTTCATGAGGCCTGGCGGGCCTTCCGCTCGCGGTTGAGGGCCTTGACCGCCTCCAGCACCTCCTCCACGTGGCCCGGCACCTTGACCTTGCGCCACTCGCGTACCAGGCGCCCGTCGCCGTCGATGAGGAACGTGCTGCGCTCGATGCCACGCACCTTCCTGCCGTACATGTTCTTCAGCTTGATGACATCGAACATGCGGCACAGGGTCTCGTCCTCGTCCGACAAGAGGTCGAAGGGAAACCCGTGCCTGGCCTTGAACTTCTCGTGGGAGGCCAGGCTGTCGCGGGAGACGCCCAGCACCACGGTGTTCTGGCGCCGGAACTTCTGCCAGGCGTCGCGGAAGTCCTGTCCCTCGGTGGTGCAGCCGGGGGTGTTGTCCTTGGGATAGAAATACAGGACCACGTTGCTGCCCTTGAGATCCTTGAGCGCAATGGTCTGGCCGCCGGTGGCCGGGGCGCGGAAGGCAGGGACCTTGTTGCCCGGCTTGGCCTGTCTGGTTGTGGTCTTGCTGGCCATGTCCTCCTCCTCGCAAGGTTCAGATCTTCACCGGTTCCATCACCGCGTCCAGGTTGAGCTGGTCGCAGAACTCCATGAACTGCTCCCGCAGGGCCGCGATGTGGGTGTCTGCCGGTACCTCGATGGTCATGGTGAGCGAAAACATGGGGGTGCCGGTGTGGGCCGCGCGGTAGCTGCCGGTGTAGAGGTCGTGGATGTTGATGCCGCGGCCGGAGAAAAATCCCGCGAGCTGGTTGACG
>JALSIK010000344.1 GCA_026990045.1 Chromatiales bacterium
AACTCCACATCGTTGCGGGTGTACTGGAGCTCGGCCAGCCGGCGCAGGATGGCACGCTGGTCGATGCGATCGCCCCGCACCAGGTGCAGCACCATGGACAGGTACTGGCGCGGGTCGCCCAGGCCGTAGATGGCCGAGACCGTGGCCACGATGACGGCGTCGCGCCTCTCCAGGATGGCCTTGGTGGCCGACAGCCGCATCTGCTCGATGTGCTCGTTGATGGAGGCATCCTTTTCTATATAGGTATCCGTGGCCGGGACATAGGCCTCGGGCTGGTAGTAGTCGTAGTAGGAGACGAAGTACTCCACCGCGTTCTCGGGAAAGAACTCCCGCATCTCGCCGTAGAGCTGGGCCGCCAGGGTCTTGTTGGGGGCCAGGATCAGGGCCGGCCGCTGCACCGCGGCGATGACGTTGGCGATGGTGAAGGTCTTGCCCGAGCCGGTGACCCCCAGCAGGGTCATGGCGGCGTCGCCGGCGCGCAGGCCCTCCACCAGCGCGGCGATGGCCTCCGGCTGGTCGCCGGCGGGACTGAAATCGGCATGCAGCTTGAACGGCTTGTCCATGGGGGTCCGGGAGTCGATACGGGGTGACGAGTTGGGTATATTACACGCCTTTGACCACAGACCGGGGCCCGGGAGGCCCGTCCGCAGACCCATGAAGCTGTCCGCGCGCGTCCAGCGCATCAAGCCCTCGCCCACCCTGGCGGTGACCGCCCGCGCCAACGCCCTCAAGGCCGCCGGCCGCGACGTCATCGGCCTGGGGGCCGGCGAGCCCGACTTCGACACTCCGCAGCACATCAAGGATGCCGCGGTGGCGGCCATCGCCGCCGGCCGCACCAAGTACACCCCGGTGGACGGCACCCCGGCCCTCAAGCAGGCGGTGGCGGACAAGTTCCGCCGCGACAACGGGCTGGATTACGGCCCGGACCAGATCCTGGTCTCCTGCGGCGGCAAGCAGAGCTTCTTCAACCTGGCCCAGGCCTTGCTGGACCCCGGCGACGAGGTCATCATCCCGGCGCCCTACTGGGTCTCCTACCCCGACATGGTCCTGCTGGCCGGGGCCGAACCGGTGTTCATCGACACCACCGCGGCGCAGGGGTTCCGCATCACCCCGGAGCAGCTGGAGGCGGCCATCGGCCCCCGCACCCGGCTGCTGGTGCTCAACAGCCCGTCCAACCCCACCGGCCAGACCTACACCCGCGCCGAGCTGGCGGCCCTGGGCGAGGTGCTGCGCCGCCACCCCCACGTGCTGGTGGCCAGCGACGACATGTACGAGCACATCCTGTGGGCGGAGGAGCCGTTCGCCAACATCCTCAACGCCTGCCCGGACCTGTACGAGCGCACCATCGTTCTCAACGGGGTGTCCAAGGCCTACTCCATGACGGGCTGGCGCATCGGCTACGCCGCCGGCCCGGCCGGGCTCATCGCGGCCATGAAGAAGATCCAGTCCCAGAGCACCTCCAACCCCGCCTCCATCTCCCAGGCGGCGGCCGAGGCCGCCCTCACCGGCGACCAGTCCTGCGTGGCGGAGATGCGCGAGGCCTTCCGCCGGCGCCACGACGCGGTGGTGGCCGGCCTCAACGCCATCGCCGGCGTCACCTGCCTGCCCTCCACCGGCACCTTCTATGCCTTTCCCGACATGAGCGGGCTCATGGCCCGGCTGGGTGCCGCCGACGACGTGGCCCTGGCCGAGCTGCTGCTGGAGCGCGCCGGCGTGGCCCTGGTGCCCGGCTCCGCCTTCGGCGCCCCCGGCCACATGCGCCTGTCCTTCGCCGCCGGCCTGGACACCCTGGAAGAAGCCCTGCGCCGCATCGGGACCGTGGCCGCCGGCTGACCCCTCTCCGGCGTCTTTTCCAGAAAAATCAATCTCCTGGGCATGCCCACCCGCGCCCGGGCCCTTGTCTGTAGGAAAACGGCTGACAGCAGAATCAGCATTTTCCTACACGAAGTCGCGGCATTTGCCGACAGACCGCCGGGCACCGGCGGGCTAATTTTGCACCCACACGGATGTGGGGGGTCGACATGGATGTCACCGAACACACGACGGCACGGGGTCCCGCAGCGAGGCGGGGCCTCTCCCTGGTGGAAGCGGCGGTGGTGCTGGCGGTGCTCGCCATCACCGCCGCCCTCGCCATCCCGGCCCTGGGCGCCATGGCCTCGCGCTCCCGCCTGGCCGCCGAAGTCAACGCCCTGGCCGGCGCCCTGGCCCTGGCCCGGAGCCAGGCCGCCCGCCACAACCGGGTGGTGGTGATCTGCCGCAGCGAGGACGCCGCCACTTGCGCGGAGACCGGGGACGGCTGGCCGGCCTGGGTGGTGTTCGCCGACACCGACGGCGACCGCCGGCTGGGCCCCGGCGAGACACCCCTCCACGCCCACCGGGTGGGCCCCCACGTGCACCTGGGCTACCGCGGCTTCCCCCGCTCCCGCTACCTGGCCTTCCAGCCCACCGGCTTCAGCCACCGCAACGGCACCTTCACCCTCTGCACCAGCGGCCCCGACCCCGAGCGCCGGGCGGTCATCGTCAACTGGGCCGGGCGGGTGCGGCTGGCCCGCACCGGCCCCGGCGGCCGCCCCCTGCGCTGCCCGCCCCCGCCGCCGGCGGGTTGACCGTCCCCGGCCCCGCCAGTACCATACCGCGCTCTAT
The DNA here is from genome assembly GCA_026990045.1 of Chromatiales bacterium. Classification (GTDB taxonomy): domain Bacteria; phylum Pseudomonadota; class Gammaproteobacteria; order CAMYNG01; family CAMYNG01; genus JALUTW01. The sequence continues at coordinate 2,644 of JALSIK010000344.1, forward strand.
TCCCCGGTAGCTCAGCTGGTAGAGCAGGTGACTGTTAATCACCGGGTCGGCGGTTCGAGCCCGTCCCGGGGAGCCACGTTCCCATTCCCTTCCAAACCGGCCGCGCGCCGGTTTTCCCGCGTTCCGACCCGGCCCGCCCCGGGCTCTCACCGCCTCCGGGGTTGACGCCGCACATCCCTGTGCCGCGCCCTGGCAGGCGCGCTGCGCGCGTCCCATTTCGCTCCCGGCGAAACGGTCGAGTTTCAGCCGCAGGGTGTGACGGCGAAGCCGTCGCACCGCCGGCTCGGAGGACGGGTGGCAGAAGTCCGAGGACGGCGGCCGGAATCGCGCCCCCCATCCGGTGCGTTCGCAAGGCGAACGCACCCTGCCCATCTTTATGGCCGGGGGCCGTTCCCACACCGCGTTGTCCAACCTGTGGGAACGCCGCCCCGGCGCGAAGAGGTGCGGCAGTCCAAGGGACGGAGGAACGGAAAACAACGACGACGACAAGGCCCGGCGGCCAGCCGCCGGGCCCGCGGCCCGTTCAGTTGGGCAGTTCCAGGGAGGCGAGGTAGCGGCGGAAGGTGTCCTTGAGCTCGGGGTGTTCCAGGGCGTATTCCACGGTGGCTTCCAGGTAGCCCTGCTTGGAGCCGCAGTCGTAGCGCTTGCCGTCGAAGCGGTAGGCCAGCACCGGCTGGGAGTCCATGAGCAGGGCGATGGCGTCGGTGAGCTGGATCTCGCCGCCGGCGCCGCGGCCGGTGGTGCGGATGGCGTCGAAGATCTCCGGGGTGAGGATGTAGCGGCCCACCACGCCCAGGTTGGAGGGGGCTTCCGCGGGCGCGGGCTTCTCCACGATGCGCTCCACCCGGGACAGCCGGTCGTCCACCGGCGTGGCGCCCACCATGCCGTACTTCTCGCTGTCCTCGGGCGCCACCTCCTCCACCCCGAGGATGCTGCACTGGTGATGCTCGAAGCGCTGCACCATCTGGGCCAGGCAGCCGGCGCCGTTGCCGTGGATGAGGTCGTCGGCCAGGATCACGGCGAAGGGTTCGCGGCCCACCACCGGCTCGGCGCACAGCACGGCGTGGCCCAGCCCCAGGGCCTCGGGCTGGCGGGTGTAGATGCAGGCCACGTACGGCGGGACGATGTTGCGCACCATCTCCAGCATCTTCAGCTTGCCCTTCTTCTCCAGCTCGGCCTCCAGCTCGTAGGCCTTGTCGAAGTGGTCGGGGATGGCGCGCTTGTTGCGGCCGGTGACGAAGACCAGGCGGTCGATGCCCGCCTCCACCGCCTCCTCCACCGCGTACTGGATCAGCGGCTTGTCCACCACGGGCAGCATTTCCTTGGGGCTGGCCTTGGTGGCGGGCAGGAACCGGGTGCCCAGCCCGGCCACCGGAAACACGGCCTTGCGTATCTTCGTCATGGTCCTGCTGCCCCCTTGCGTACTTTGTCCTTGGTTTTCATCGCATTATACCCGGGTCCTCCCTCCAATGGGGCCGGCGCCGGAACTTTCAAGCCGCGCTCACCGCGGTGCCCGCCGGAAAGAGAAGTGCTTGTGGCCCAGGTAGCTGGTGACCACCGGGACGCTGATGCCGATGAGATGGGCCACGGCGTAGGGATGGAAGCCGAAGCCCACGGCGGGAAACACGTACTCGGCCAGGCCCACGCTGATGACCCACACCTGCGCCACCGCCGCCAGGTTGACCAGGCTGAACCACCCCAGCTCGTGCAGGGGGTGGCGCCCGCTGGGCCCGAACACCAGGTGGCGCGACAGCACCCAGGCGGTGACCATGCCCACCAGGTAGGCCAGCACCACGGACACGCGGAACGAGAACGCGGTGTTGAAGGCGAAGCGGCTGGCGAAGTTCACCAGGGCGGCGAAGCCGCCCACCAGCAGGAACCGCCCGAAGCGGCCGGCCAGCAGCGCCCGCAGCCGCCCGCTCATGATTCCCGCGCCAGCACCGCCAGCTCGCGCCCCACGCGCACGCTCTCGGAGATGCTGCGGTCCTCCGGGTAGTAATAGGAGGTATCGGCGATGAACAGCCCCGCCACCGGCGTGCGCATGGGCGGCAGCCCCTGGGCGAAGCGCGGCGGGCAGATGGGCTGGGCGAAGCCGTAGCGCGAGGCGCGGCGGGCGATGACGTCGTCCGCCCGCAGGGCGGGATTGATGCGCATGAGGTAGCCCTGGGCCTCGTCCAGGATGCGTTCGTCGGACCAGGCGTAGCGGGGATGGTCCTGGGGCATGTAGTAGGGCACGTAGGCGATGTGCACGTCCAGCGGCCGCAGGTTGGAGTACTCGATGATGCCCGGGATCTCCATCGCGGGGTCGCTGACGTTGAGCCAGAAGTTGGGGGTCACCGGCCGGCGCAGCTTGAAGATGGCGCAGACCACGCCGATGTTCTGCACCGCGGCATAGGCCGCCAGCAGCTCGCCCGGCAGGTCGGGCACCATGCGTGGCACGAAGGGCAGCGGGATGGTGCTGATGACCCGGTCGTAGCGGCGGCGCTCGCCCCCCACGCTGACGCCCTCCACCCCGCCGCTGCCCCAGTGCACCCGCTCCACCGGTGCGCGCAGGTGGATGCGCCCGCCGCGGGCCGCGATGTCGGCCTCCAGCGCCCGCAGCAGGGTCTCGGAGCCGCCCTCGATGTAGCCCAGCTCCTCCTGCATGAGGCTGCGGCGCGAGGTGCCCACGCGCTTGATGCGGGCCCAGATCCAGGCCGCCGACAGGTTGCCGGTGTGATGGTGGAACTTGAGCTCGAACAGCCGCCGCCACAGGACGTCGTAGGCCCGCTCCCCCACCCAGCGCCGGATCCACTCCGAGGCCTCCACCGCGTCCAGGTCTTCCCACCGCCGGCGCCGGGTGCAGAGGAACATGTGGGCGCCATAGCGCAGCTTGGACACCAGGTCCAGGGCGGGAAAGCGCAGCAGCGCCAGGGGATTGCCCCAGTCGTGCAGGCGCCCCTGGTGGTAGTACCCCATGCGGGTGGGCCGCCAGTGGAGGCGGTGGCCCAGCCCCAGCTCGTCCAGCAGCGCGAACAGGTGGCGGTCCGGCTTGCACACGAAGTGGTAGTAGCGCTCGATGGACAGGCCGTCGAAGTCGAAGTGGGCCGACATGCCGCCGATGCGATCGTCGGCCTCGAAGATCTCCACCTCGTGGCCGGCCTGCAGCAGGTCGCGGGCGCAGGCCAGGCCCATGACCCCGGCGCCGATGACTGCGATGCGTGCCATGCCCCCGCCCTCAGAACTTCAGCTCGTAGCGGCTGTACCGGGGATGGCGGAAGGTCTCGGCGATGGCCTCGGCGAACGGTGTGGCCTCCACCCCGAAGATCTCCCACCACGGAATCAGCTCGAACTCGTCGCCCGCCACCAGGGCCTCGAGCTGGTCGGTGGTGAACGGCGGGTCGCGGTCGAACCGCGCCCACAGCCACAGCAGGAACCAGAACAGCCCGTAGGGGATGCGCACGATGGCGGTCCGCGCCCCGGTGGCGCGGCGGATGGCGCGGATGATGTCGATGTAGTCGATGCGCTCGCGGCCGGTGATGTTGAAGGTCTGCCCGGAGGGAAAACGCTCGATGCAGGAGACGATGATGGCGCAGAAGTCCTTGACGTACAGCGGCTGGCGCATGTAGCGCCCGTGGCCGGGGATGGGAAACACGGGCACGCGCTTCATGAAGCGCGACAGCCAGCCCAGGTGCTTGCGGTCGAACCAGCCGAACATGAGAGTGGGACGCAGGATGCAGTAGTCCAGCCCGCTGTCGCGCACCATGGCCTCCTGCTGCTTCTTGGTCTCGGTGTAGTCGTCCTCGGCCACCGATTCCACCACCGAGGAGCTCACGTGCACCACCCGCGTAATGCCGTGGTCCCGCGCCACCGCCAGCATGCGGCGCGTGGCCTCGATGTTGTTGGCGATGAAGGGCCCGCTGTCCCTGGCCCCGATCTGGGCCTGGAGCATCACCAGCACGTCGGCCCCGGCACAGTGCCGCTCCCACGCGCCGGGCCGGGAGATGTCCGCCTCCACCACCTGGATGCCGGGATGCAGCTCGCGCAGCAGCGCCGTGTTGGCCGGGTGCTTGTCGATGGCGACGATGTCGTTCCACCCGCGTGCCTCGAGCTGGATGATGAGGTTCTGTCCCACCAGCCCCGCCGCGCCGGGAATGACGATGCGCGGCGGAGCGGACTGCGAAGACGGCTCGCTCACGGGTCCTCCTACAGCTTCATGCGCTTGAACACCGGCTCCGGGATCAGCCGGATCACCAGCATGATCCAGCGCCAGAACCAGGGCACGTACACCACGTCGGGGCCGCCCAGCAGGGCGCGGTGGATGGCCCGTCCCACCCGCTCCGGCGAGGCCCACAGGGGGCCCTTGGGAAAGGCCGCGGTCATGGGGGTGTCCACGAAGCCCGGCTTGATGGTGACCACCCGCACCCCGTGGCGGTGGAGGCGGTTGCGCAGGCCCTGCAGGAACACGCTGAGCGCCCCCTTGGCGGTGCCGTAGACGTAGTTGCTCTGCCGCCCGCGGTCACCCGCCACTGAGGAGATGGCGGCCAGGGTGCCGTGGCCCTGGGCCGCGAAGCGGTTGGCGGCGTCGGTGAGCAGGGCGATGACGGCCCCGGCGTTGACGTGGAGCTGGCGCAGGGTCTCGTCCACGTCGGCCTCGCAGCGGCGCTGGTCGGGCAGCGTGCCCCAGGCCACCAGCAGGATGTCCACCCCGCCCAGCGCGTCCCAGGCCGCATCCAGCAGGGCCCGGTGGCGTTCCACCTGGTCCAGGGGCGCGGCGGCATGGTGGACCGCGGCCGCGCCGCGGATGCCGAGATCGCGGGCCACCGCCTCCAGCCGCTCGCCGTTGCGCGCCAGCAGGTAGAGCCGGTCGCCGGCGGCGGCGAAGCGGCGCGCCACCTGCTCGGCGATGGCCGAGGTGGCGCCGAGGATGACCACCCGCCGGCTCACGCCGCGACCTCCGTCACCCGGCGCCAGAACCCGGAGGAGAAGGCGGGGTCGGCCAGCGCCGCCAGCTCCCGCCAGCGGGGAAAGAAGGCCTGGAACGCCGCGGGCGACATGAGCGCGTCCTTGGCCGGGTACAGGGCCCCGCCCGCCTCGCGCACCCGGTCCTCGAACCCGCGCAGCAGGGCGCGGGTGCGCTCGCCCCGGTTGGGAAAGTCCAGCGCCAGGGTCACCCCCGGGCGCGGGAAGGACAGCAGCCCCGGCGAGGGCACGTCGCCGAAGACCTTGAGCACCGACAGGAAGGACCCCTGCCCCGCCGCCGCGGCCCGTTCCAGGATCCCCCCCAGCACCGCCACCGCCGCGTCCTCCGGCACCACGCACTGGAACTGGAAGAACCCGCGGCGGCCGTAGAGCCGGTTCCAGTGGCGGATCCCGTCCAGGGGGTAGAAGAACGGCAGGTAGTGCACCCGCCGCCGGCGCCGGGCCGCCTGGCGGCGATGGTAAAGCGCATTGAACAGCCGCACCGCCGCCGGACCCAGCAGCCAGCCCGGCGTGCCGGGGGGCACCGCCAGGCGGGTGCCGGCGCGGGGGGCGGGCGCCTCCCCCTCCACGTGGTTGCCGCGGAAGAAGACCCCGCGCCCGGCGCGCGGCCCCCGGCCGAGGGCATCGATCCAGGCCACCGTGTACTCCCACCGGCCGTCGGACTCGCGCGACAGGGCCAGGAACTCGTCGAGGGAGGCGAAGGGCACCGCCTCCACCTCCACCGCCGGGCCCGGCACGGCCTTGAGCTGCAGCTCCACCCAGGTGACGAGGCCGGTGAGCCCCAGCCCGCCCACGGTGGCCCGGAACAGGTCCGGGTTGTCCTCCGCCGAGCAGGTGAGCGCCCCGCGGTCCGAGCGCAGCAGGCCCAGGGCGCGCACGTGGCGGCCGAAGGTGCCGGCCCGGTGGTGGTTCTTGCCGTGGACGTCGTTGGCCACGGCCCCGGCCACGGTGACGAAGCGGGTCCCCGGCGTCACCGGCAGGAACCATCCGTCGGGCACCACCCGTTCCAGGATCGCCGCCAGCGACACCCCCGCCTCCACCCGCAGCCGGCCGCGCTCCGGGTCGTAGTCGAGGAAGCGGTCGAGCCCGGCGCAGTCCAGCAGCACGCCGCCGTCGTTGAGGCACACGTCGCCGTAGCTGCGCCCCAGCCCCCGCCCCAGCAGCGGGCGCCCCTCCGGTTCCAGCGCCGCGGGCGTCCAGCGCAGGGGCCGCACCTGCTGGTCGCGGGCGCAGAGGCGGCCCCAGGAGCAGTACCCGGCGTCCTTCACAGGGCCAGCCACAGTCCCGCCGCGCTCACCAGGGCCACCCCGTAGCTGTAGGGGTCCTTGACCGCGTACCACACCGGGTCCTCGTTCATCTCGCCGCGGTGGGTCACCAGCCACACCCGCGACAACCAGAACAGGATGGCGGGGCAGATCACCCACAGCCAGCCCGGGGCGCGGTAGAGCATGCTCACCCGCGGGTCGTTGATGTACAGCGCCATCACCAGCACCGCGATGTAACCGCTGGCCACCCCCATCACCGACAGCGACGGGAGGTCCCCGGTGACGTAACCGCGCCCCGCGGCCCGGGTGCGGTTGCGCTGCTGCAGGTTGTGCAGCTCCGAGTAGCGCTTGACCATGGCGAGGCTGAAAAAGAGAAAGATGGAGAACGCCAGCAGCCAGAAGGACACCGGCACGGTGATGGCCATGGCCCCGGCCACGATGCGCGTGGTGTAGAGCGCGGCCAGCAGCACCACGTCCACCAGCACCACCGACTTGAGCCAGAACGAGTACAGGGTGGCGAGGACCACGTAGCCGCCCAGGGCGAGGCTGAAGCGGGCCGGCAGCCACGCCGCCAGCGCCGCGGCCCCGGCCAGCAGGGCCGGGGCCATGATCCAGCCCGCCTGCACCGGCAGCGCGCCGCTGGCGAAAGGGCGGTGGCGCTTGCGGGGATGGGCCCGGTCGGCCTCCAGGTCGTGGATGTCGTTGGCCACGTAGATGCTGGAGGCCGCGAGACCGAAGGCCACGAAGGCCAGCGCCGCCTGCCACAGGGCCGCGGGGTCGTTCCAGCGGTGGGCCAGGATCAGGGGCACCAGGACCAGGACGTTCTTGGCCCACTGGTGCACGCGCAACGCGCGCCAGGCATGGTAGAGCTGTACCACCGGCATGTCCCCTCAACGGCCGTAGTGATCCTCGAAGCGCACGATGTCGTCCTCGCCCAGGTAGGAGCCGGACTGGACCTCGATCATCTCCAGCGGGAACTTGCCCGGGTTCTCCAGCCGGTGCTTGACCCCCACCGGGATGTACGTGGACTCGTTTTCGGTCACGAGAAAGATTTCTTCACCCCGCGTGACCCGCGCCGTGCCCTTCACCACCACCCAGTGCTCGGCCCGGTGGTGATGCATCTGCAGGGACAAGGCCGCGCCGGGATTGACCGTGATGCGCTTGACCTGGTAGCGGTGGCCCACGTCGATGGTCTCGTAGGTGCCCCAGGGCCGGTGCACCCGGCGATGGGTGACCGCCTCGTCGCGCCCCGCCGCGCGCAGCCGCTCCACCACGGCCTTGACCTCCTGCACCCGCGACTTGTCCGCCACCAGCACCGCGTCCGGGGTCTCCACCACCACCAGGTCATCCACGCCCACCGCCGCCACCAGCCGGCCGTTGCCGGCGACGAAGGTGTTGCGGCTGTCCTCGATGAGCACGTCGCCCACCACCACGTTGCCGTGGTCGTCCTTCTCGCGCACCTCCCACAGGGCCGACCAGGCGCCCACGTCGGACCAGCCCGCGGCCAGGGGCACCACCGCCGCGCGCGGGCCGCCGTCGCCGGCCGCGGCCTTTTCCATCACCGCGTAGTCGATGGAGTCGGCGGGACAGGCGGTGAAGGCCCCGGCCTCCAGGCGCAGGAAGTCGCGATCGCTGGCCGCCCCTTCGCAGGCCGCCCGGCAGGCGGCATGGATGTCGGGCCGGTGGCGGGCGATGGCCTCAAGCCACAGCCCCACCGGCATGAGGAACATGCCGCTGTTCCAGAAGTACTCGCCGGAGTCCACGTACTCCCGGGCCTGCGCGGCGTCGGGCTTCTCCACGAACCGGGCCACCCGGAAGGCCGCCTCCCCCAGGGCCTCGCCCCGGCGGATGTAGCCGTAGCCGGTCTCGGCCCGCTCCGGCACCACGCCGAAGGTCACCAGCTCCCCCGCCGCGGCCAGCCCGCAGGCGCGGGCCGCCGCCCGGTGGAAGGCCGCGGTATCGGCGACCACGTGGTCCGCCGGCATCACCAGCATGAGGGCCCCGGCCTCGCCCGCCGCCGCCAGGTGCAGGGCCGCGGCGGTGAGGGCCGGGGCGGTGTTGCGCCCCGCCGGCTCCAGCAGGATGCGCGCCGGCGCCCGCTCCACCTGGCGCAACTGCTCGGCCACCAGGAAGCGGTGGGCCTCGTTGCACACCACCAGGGGCGGCGCCACCCCGCCGGGATGGTCCAGCCCGTCCAGGCGCAGGGCCGTCTGCTGGAGCAGGGTCTGCTCGCCGGCCAGGGGCAGGAACTGCTTGGGGTACAGCTCCCGCGACAGGGGCCACAGGCGGGTGCCGGCGCCGCCGCACAGGATCACGGGATGCAGGCGCGGGCCGCCCATCCGGCCTCAGCCCCCGTTGCCCGCCGCCGGCACCGCCGCCGCGGCGCCGCCGTCATCCCGGGCCGCGGTGCGCGCCAGGTACCAGTCCACGGTGGGCGCCAGGCCCTCCGCCAGGGTCACCCCCGGGGTCCAGCCCAGCTCGCCGCGGGCGCGGCCGGAGTCCAGGGCATAGCGGAAATCGTGGCCGGGCCGGTCGGCGGTGAACGCGATGAGATCCTCGTGGGGCGCCCCCCGGGGCCGGCGCTGGTCCAGCAGGCGGCAGATGCGCCGCACCAGCTCCAGGTTGGCCAGCTCGTCGGGCCCGCCCAGGTTGTAGCGGCGCCCGGGCACCCCGCGCTCCGCCGCCCGCAGCAGGCCCGCCACGTGGTCGTCCACGTGGAGCCACTGGCGCACCTGGGTCCCGTCGCCGTAGAGGGGCACCTCCCGCCCCGCGGCCAGGCGGGT
>JALSIK010000345.1 GCA_026990045.1 Chromatiales bacterium
ACCGGCAGCACCAGGGCGCGCTTGGCCCCGGCCGCCTTGGCCCGGGGCGTTGAAGTTGACCGCCTCCACCACACGGTCGCCGGCGGCCCCGGCGCAGATGCGCTTCACGGTGTCGTCGTCGAGGCCGAGGATGGCGGCCATGGCCCCCTCGCCCGCCGGCACCGCCTCCTGCATGAACCGCCCGCGCGCGCGCACCAGGCGCAGGGCGTCGGTGAAATCCAGTGCACCGGCACACACCAGCGCGGTGTACTCGCCGAGGCTGTGGCCGGCCATCACCGCCGGCCGCGCGCCGCCACGCGCCTGCCACAGGCGCCAGCAGGCCACGCCCGCGGCCAGCATGGCGGGCTGGGTGTTGGCGGTCTCGTTGAGGCGCTCGGCGGGACCGGCGTGCACCAGCGCCCACAGGTCGAAGTCCAGGGCCGCGGCCGCCTGCTCGAAGGTCTCGCGCACCACCGGCTCATGGGCCAGGGCGTCGAGCATGCCCACCGCCTGCGAGCCCTGTCCCGGAAACACGAATCCCAAGCTCACGTGTCGTCACTCCGTATGGGTTCTGGGTTCTAGGTTCTGGATCACCGGTCCCGGATGCCAGCCGGGGGGCCAGAAGACGGAGAACAGAGGACAGATTCTGTCTTCCGCCATCTGTCTTCCGTCATCTGTCCTCCGTCTTCCGGCACGCGCCGCCCCCTTCAATACCTCAACAACGCCGAGCCCCAGGTGAAACCGCCGCCAAAGGCCTCCAGCAGCACGGTCTCGCCTGGCTTGATGCGGCCGTCGCGCACGCCGATGTCCAGCGCCAGGGGAATGGAGGCCGCCGAGGTGTTGCCGTGCTCGTCCACGGTGACGATCACCCGGTCCAGCGACATGTCCAGCTTGCGCGCGGTGGCATTGATGATGCGGATGTTGGCCTGGTGCGGCACCAGCCAGTCCACCTGGGACTTGTCCATGTCGTTGGCGGCCAGGGTCTCGTCCACGATGCGGCCCAGGGTGTTGACCGCCATCTTGAACACCTCGTTGCCCTTCATCTGCATGTAGGCCTTGCCCTCGTGCAGCACCTCGCTGTGCTCGGAGATCCCGGCCGGCACCGTGAGCAGGTCCTTGTAGCTGCCGTCGGCATGCAGGTGGGTGGAGAGGATCCCCGGCTCGTCGCCGGCGGCGAGCACCACCGCGCCGGCGCCGTCGCCGAACAGCACGCAGGTGCTGCGGTCGGTCCAGTCCACGATGCGCGACAGGGTCTCGGCCCCCACCACCAGGGCGCAGCGCGCGGCCCCGGTGCGGATGAACTTGTCGGCCACGCCCAGGGCATAGACGAAGCCGGTGCACACGGCCTGGACATCGAAGGCGGCGCAGCCGTGGATGTCGAGGCGCTCCTGCAGCAGGCAGGCGGTGCTGGGGAACACGCGGTCGGGCGTGGTGGTGGCGACGATGATGAGATCGATGTCCGCGGCAGACACGCCCGCGGCCTCCAGGGCCCGGCGCGCGGCGGCCTCGGCCAGGTCGCAGGTGGTCTCGTCGTCGCCGGCGATGTGACGCTTCCTGATGCCGGTGCGCTCGGTGATCCACTGGTCGCTGGTGTCCACCATGCGCTCGAGATCGGCGTTGGTGAGCACCTTCTCCGGCAGGTATCCCCCCGTGCCCCGGATGCGGCTGAAGGTCACGCCCGCTTCTCCTGCACCAGCAACGACTCCAGCCGCGTGCTGATGCGGCGGGGCACGTCCTGGCGCACCTCGGTCACGGCGACGCCGATGGCGGCGGCGAAGGCCTTGACGTCGGCGCCGCCGTGGCTCTTGACCACGATGCCCTGCAGCCCCAGCAGGCTGGCCCCGTTGTACTCGCGGGGATCGATGCGGCGCTTGAGCGCGCGCAGCACCGGCAGGGCACACAGGCCGGCCAGGCGCGTGAACAGCGAACGCCTGAACTCCTGGCGCATGTAGTGGGCGATCATCCTGGCCACGCCCTCGGACGACTTGAGCATGACGTTGCCCACGAAACCATCGCACACCACCACGTCGGCCTCGCCCAGGAAGATGCCGTCGCCCTCGACGAACCCGGTGTAGTTGAGCGGGCTCTCGGCCAGCAGGCGCGCGGCCTCCTTCACCTGCTCGTTGCCCTTGATCTCCTCCTCGCCGATGTTGAGCAGGCCGACGCTGGGCCGCTCGTTGCCGTCCACCGCCGAGGCCAGCACCGAGCCCATGACCGCGAACTGGAACAGGTGGGCGGCATCGGAGTCGATGTTGGCACCGAGGTCGAGCACGTGGGTGTGGCCGCGGACCGTGGGCAGCGCGGTGCAGATGGCAGGCCGGTCGATGCCCGGCAGGGTCTTGAGCACGAAGCGCGCGGTGGCCATGAGCGCGCCGGTGTTGCCGGCGCTGACGCAGGCCGCGGCCTCGCCGCGCTTGACCAGGTCGATGGCCACGCGCATGGAGGAATCCTTCTTGCCGCGCAGGGCGTGGGACGGGGCCTCGTCCATGGCCACCACCTGGGTGGCCGGGTGCAGCCGCAGGCGGCCGCCGCCGTCCGTCCCGTGGCGGGCGAGCTCGGCCTCCACCGCCTCGGGCCGGCCCACCAGGATGAGGGTGAGATCGGGATGGGCCGCCAGCGCGCGCAGCGCCGCGGGCACCACCACCGCCGGGCCGTGGTCCCCGCCCATGGCGTCGAGCGCGATTGTGACGTCTCGCTGGTTCATGATGGACCCGGGCCCGGCTGCCCTATAAATAAAGCAAAGCGGGACATAGCGTCAGCCACTATGTCCCGTCGTGCATCCCGTGCCGGCGGCCGGCAACGGCCCGGCGGCCGTGCCTCCGTGTCTTCAGTCCTCGCCCGTGTCGAGCACCTTGCGGCCGCGGTAGTAGCCGTCGGGGCTGATGTGGTGCCGCCGATGGGTCTCGCCGGTGGCGGGCTCGATGGACAGCGTGGGCGCCTTGAGGGCGTCGTGGGAACGGCGCATGCCGCGCTTGGACGGCGTCTTGCGGTTCTGTTGAACAGCCATGGTCTTGCCTCGAAGTTCAGTCCGTATCCGTTTTCTTCAGTCGGGCCAGCGCGGCGAACGGGTGTTCCCGCTCCGGTTCCGGTTCGGTTCCCGGCGCCGCCGCCCGGGCCGCGGGACAGGCCTCGGGCGGGTGCATGGGCACCTGCGGCAACGCCAGGAGCAATTCGTCCTCCACCACGTCGGCCAGGCGCAAGGCGTCCTCGCCCACCAGGCAGGGCTCGTATTCCGGTCCCAGGCCCGCCATCTCCGCCTCGTGGTGGACGAAGGCCAGCCGCACGGGGATGTCCACCTCCACCGTCACCGGCTGCAGGCAGCGCTGGCACACCAGCCTGAGCCGGCCCCGCACCGTGCCCTCCGCCACGTGGCCGCCCTGGGGCGCGCGGGCGAAGCTCAGCTCCACGTCCACCTCGCCGCCGTCGGCGGCCAGCAGCGGGGCCAGCCGATCCAGCCCCGCCAGGGGCAAGGGACCGGCCAGGCTGCGGCCGGTCTCCGCCAAGCGGAAGGGGTCGATCTGCTGCGGCAGCCGTTGTGGCCGCGTGGCCATAACGGGCGAATTCTAAAGATCGGGTGGCCAAGTGTCAAAAAAATGCAGGGAAATCGGGGCCTTCTCCCCTTCCCCCGGCGCCGCGCGGCCTTGACAGGGCCCCGCCCTTTACGTAGAGATCCGCAAAGCCCCGCCGCCCCACGGTCCGGGCCGGACCCCTTTGATGATAAAGAAAATACTCATTGCCAACCGCGGCGAGATCGCGGTCCGAATCGTCCGCGCCTGTGCCGAGATGGGCATCACCTCGGTGGCGGTGTACGCCGAGGCCGACCGCTACGCCCTGCACGTGAAGAAGGCCGACGAGGCCTACAGCCTGGGCCCCGACACCGTGGCCGGCTACCTCAACGCCCACCGCCTGGTGAACCTGGCCGTGGCCACCGGCTGCGACGCGCTGCATCCCGGCTACGGCTTCCTGTCCGAGAACCCGGAGCTGGCGGAGATCTGCGCCCGGCGCGGGATCCGCTTCATCGGCCCGGGGCCGGAGGTCATCCGCCGCATGGGCGACAAGACCGCGGCGCGGGCCGCCATGCGCGAGGCGGGCATCCCGGTGACCCCGGGCAGCGACGGCAACCTGTCCGGCCTGGACGAGGCCCTGGCCCTGGCCCGGGACATGGGCTACCCGGTGATGCTCAAGGCCACCTCGGGCGGCGGCGGGCGCGGCATCCGCCGCTGTGACGACGAGGCCGAGCTCAAGCGCGCCTGGGACCGCGTGGTGTCCGAGGCGGAAAAGGCCTTCGGCAGCGCCGAGGTGTTCATGGAGAAGTTCATCGAGCGGCCGCGCCACATCGAGGTGCAAGTCCTGGCCGACAGCCATGGCAACGTGATCCACCTGTTCGAGCGCGACTGCTCCATCCAGCGCCGCCACCAGAAGCTGGTGGAGATCGCACCCTCGCCCCAGCTCGACGAGACCCGGCGCCGGACCCTGGGCGAGCTGGCGGTGCGCGCCGCGCGTGCCGTGGGCTACGTCAACGCCGGCACGGTGGAGTTCCTGCTCGACGCCGACGACAACATCTACTTCATGGAGATGAACACCCGCCTCCAGGTGGAGCACCCGGTGACCGAGGCCATCACCGGGGTGGACATCGTGCAGGAACAGATCCGCATCGCCGCCGGACTCAAGCTGCGCTACCGCCAGGAGGACATCCGCCGCCGCGGCTACGCCATCGAGTTCCGCATCAACGCCGAGGATCCCAAGAACGACTTCCTGCCCTGCTTCGGCCGCATCACCCGCTACTTCGCCCCGGGCGGTCCCGGCGTGCGCACCGACGGCGCCATCTACTCCGGCTACGAGATCCCGCCCTACTATGACTCCATGTGCGCCAAGCTCATCGTCTGGGCACTGGACTGGGACGCCGTCATCGATCGCGCGCAACGGGCGCTGCGCGACATCTCGGTGTTCGGGGTCAAGACCACCATCCCCTACCACCTGGAAATCCTGCGCTCGGCGGAGTTCCAGAGCGGGCGCTTCGACACCGGCTTCGTCGAGGCCCATCCGGAACTCGTGAACTACTCGGTCAAGCGCTCCAACCGGGACGTGGCCGCCGCCATCGGCGCCGCCCTGGCCGCGCACATGGGAATCTGAACATGCCGGCACTGAAAGTCACCGACACCATCCTGCGCGACGCCCACCAGTCGCTCATCGCCACCCGCATGCGCACCGAGGACATGCTGCCGGTGTGCGACCGCCTGGACCGGGTGGGCTACTGGTCGCTGGAGGTCTGGGGCGGCGCCACTTTCGATGCCTGCATCCGCTTTCTCAAGGAGGACCCGTGGGAACGGCTGGCGGCCCTGCGCCGGGCGCTGCCCAACACCCGCCTGCAGATGCTGTTGCGCGGGCAGAACCTGCTGGGCTACCGCCACTACTCGGACGACGTGGTGCGCGCCTTCGTCCAGCGCGCCGCCGCCAACGGCATCGACGTGTTCCGCATCTTCGACGCCATGAACGACCTGCGCAACATCCGGGTCTCGGTGGAGGCGGTGAAGAAGGCCGGCAAGCACGCCCAGGGCGCCATCTGCTACACGGTGAGCCCGGTGCACACCATCGACCAGTTCGTGGCCATGGGGCGCGAAATGCAGGCCATGGGCTGCGACAGCGTCGCCATCAAGGACATGGCCGGGCTGCTCACGCCGCAGGCCACCCACGACCTGGTCTCGGCCCTGGTGGACGCGCTGGAGATCCCGGTGCACATCCACTCCCATGCCACCGCCGGGCTGGCCGCCATGTGCCAGTGGGCCGGGGTCCACGCCGGCGCCGCCGGCATCGACACCGCCATCTCGTCGTTCTCCGGCGGCACCAGCCACCCGCCCACCGAGAGCATGGTGGCCGCCTTCCGCGACACGCCCTGGGACACCGGCCTGGACCTGGGGCTGCTGCAGGAGATCGGCTTCTACTTCCGCGAGGTGCGCAAGAAGTACCACCAGTTCGAAAGCGAGTTCACCGGGCTCGACACCCGGGTGCAGGTGAACCAGGTGCCGGGCGGCATGATGTCCAACCTCTCCAACCAGCTCAAGGAACAGGGCGCGCTGCACCGCATGGCCGAGGTCCTGGCCGAGATCCCGCGGGTGCGCAAGGAACTGGGCTATCCGCCGCTGGTCACCCCCACTTCGCAGATCGTGGGTACCCAGGCCGTGCTCAACGTCATCACCGGCGAGCGCTACCAGACCATCACCAACGAGGTGAAACACTACCTGCAGGGGCGCTACGGCCGGCCGCCCGGCGAGGTGAGCCCGCAGGTGCGGCACATGGCCATCGGCAACGAGGAGGTCATCGACTGCCGCCCGGCCGACCTGCTCAAGCCGGAGATGGACGCCCTGCGCCAGGAGGTGGGCGACCTCGCCCGCTCCGAGGAGGACGTGCTCACCTACGCCATGTTCCCCGACGTGGGCCTGGAGTTCCTGCGCCGGCGGGCCGAGGGCACGCTGGAGCCGGAGCCGCTGGAGCCGCCGCCGGATCCCGCCCCGCGCCCGCCGGTGGCGGCCACCGAGTTCAACGTCACCTTCCACGGCGAGACCTACCACATCGAGATCACGGGCACCGGGCATCACCTGCACGACAAGTCGCCCTACTACCTGCGGGTGGACGGCCAGCCGGAGGAGATCATCGTCGAGCCGCTGAAGGAGGTGGAGCTGGACGCCGAGGGCCAGCCCGTCAACGCCGCCCATCCCGCGCGCCGCGGCCGGCGCCCGCGCGCCACCGGGCCGGGCCACGTCACCACCTCCATGCCCGGCACCATCGTCGAGGTGCTGGTGGAGGTGGGGGCGAAGGTGTCCGCCGGCGATGCGGTGCTCATCGCCGAGGCCATGAAGATGGAGACCGAGATCCAGGCCCCGGTGGCCGGCGAGGTCAAGGCCATCCACGTGGCCAAGGGCGACAGCGTGACCCCCGACGAGGCCCTCATCGAGATCGCCTGAGCCCGTGAAGCTGATCCTGGCCTCCACCTCTCCCTACCGGCGCGAGCTGCTCGCGCGCCTGGGCCTGCCGTTCGAGACCGCCTCGCCGGGCGTGGACGAATCACCCCGCCCCGGCGAAACCCCGCAGCAGCTGGTGGAGCGGCTGGCCTGCGCCAAGGCCGGGGCGGTGGCCGCGGCCGAGCCCGGGGCCCTGGTCATCGGCTCGGACCAGGTGGCGGTGTGCGAAGGCCGGGTGCTGGGCAAGCCCGGCGGTCACGCCGCCGCGGTGGAGCAGCTGCGCAACGCCGCCGGCCGCACGGTGACGTTCTACACCGGCTTGTGCCTGGTCAACACCGCGCGCGGCACGCAACGGCAGTGCGTGGAGCCGTTCTGGGTGGTGTTCCGCGAGCTCACCGACGAACAGATCGAGAACTACCTCGAACGCGAGCGGCCCTACGACTGCGCCGGCAGCTTCAAGTCGGAAGGACTGGGCATCGCCCTGTTCCGGCGCATGGAAGGCCACGACCCCAGCGCCCTCATGGGCCTGCCCCTCATCCGCCTGGTGGCCATGCTGGAAGCCGAGGGCGTGGACGTGCTCGGCGGGCGGTTGTAGCAACCGGTCCGTTCGCGCCGAGGGCGGAGCTCCTGCGGGTTGAACAGTTTGCTGTAGGAGCGGCCCCTGGCCGCGAACCCCGGTACCAAGGTCTTTCTCCTGACCCTTATTCGGTGGCAAAATGTTTCAATCCCGCATGCACAAGGAAGTGTACAACCATGCGTTACCACGGCTGCCATCTTCGGCGCGGGCGCTTCTCCCAGCCCGACCAGTGTTACCTGATCACGACCGTTACAGCCAACCGCCAGCAGCTGTTCACAGACCTGTATGCCGGGCGCTGGGTCGTACGCGCGATTGCTGGAGAACAAACACGGGCTGATACCCTGTGTTACGTGGTCATGCCGGACCACCTTCACTGGTTGTTCACATTGCGCGAAGGCACGCTTTCCGCTGTCGTTCGCAATGTGAAATCGATTTCAGCACACCATATCAACAAGATGACAGGACATTCCGGCCCGGTGTGGCAACGTGGCTTTCATGACCATGCCGTGCGCCGGGAAGAAGATTTACGCTCGTTGGCCAGATACGTAATCGCCAACCCATTGCGCGCAGGTCTCGTACAATCTGTTCGAGAATATGCGTTGTGGGATGCGGCGTGGCTGTAACATTGAACGCTTTCGCGCCGAAGGCGGCGCTCCTACAGGTTGAACAACACGGCGTAGGAGCGGCCCCCGGCCGCGAACCCCCGGCCGCGAACCCTTGGCTGCCCGTCGCGCCTGTCGCCACGGGCGGTCATTTCAATGACCGCCCTTCCAGGCCCAGGCCGCGGGCGATGACCTGCGCGGCGCCGGCGCCGAGACGTTCGGCGAAGCGGTCGAGGAAACTGGGCCGCGGGGTGTAGTCCACGATGTGCTCGGCGCCGATGAGCTTGCGCGCCACCCAGCTCGAGCTGCCCAGGCCGTCCACCAGGCCCAGCTCGACGCTCTGCTCGCCGGACCAGACGAGGCCGGAGAAGATCTTCTTCTCGTCGCCCTTGAGGCGGTCGCCGCGCCCTTGCTTCACCGCCTCGACGAACTGGCGGTAGGTGGTCTCCAGCACCTGCTTGAAGTGGGCCACCTCCTCCGGGTCCTCGGGCGAGAAGGGATCGAGGAAGCCCTTGTGCTCGCCGGCGGTGTAGAGGCGGCGCTCGATGCCCAGCTTCTTCATCGCCTCCACGAAGCCGAAGCCGTTGGAGAGTACGCCGATGGACCCCACCAGCGAGGCCTTGTCGGCATAGATCTCCTGTGCCGCCACCGCCACGTAGTAGCCGCCCGAGGCGCAGATGTCGGTGACCACCGCGTACACCGGCTTGTCCGGGTACTTCTCGCGCAGGCGCCGGATCTCGTCGTTGATGTAGCCGGCCTGCACCGGGCTGCCGCCGGGGCTGTTGATGCGCACGATGACCCCGGCGGCGTTCTCGTTCTCGAACGCCGCGCGCAGCCCGCTGATGACGAGGTCGGCGCTGGCCGGGGCGTCGTCGGCGATGACGCCCTTGATCTCCACCAGCGCGGTGTGGCGCCCGGCCAGGCCGGGGGCCATGGCCCCCTCGCGCGGGGCGTAGAGGAGCACCAGCAACAGGAACAGGTAGGCGAAGGTGAGCACCTTGAAGAAGATGCCCCAGCGCCGCGCCCGGCGCTGCTCGTTGAGGGCGGCGAAGGCCAGGCGGGTGAGGGTCTCGCGCTCCCAGCTCTCGGCCGGTTGCGCCGGCGGCTGCCCGCCGCCCCGGGGTTGCTCGTCGTTCATGGTGGGCCCGTTCCGTGCTGCTCGATGCGGGGATTATATACGGGCCCGGCCGGGTGTCAGGAGACGGCGACCACGGGATCCGCCAGCCAGCGGTCCAGGGCATGGAGGTCCGGCACCAGGGCCAGCGGGCGGTGGCGGCGCAGGCGCTCGGTGTCGTGCACGCCGTGGGTCACGGCCACCGCGGCCACCCCGGCGGCGCGGGCCATCTCCAGGTCGTAGTCGGTGTCGCCCACCATGAGGGCCTGCTCCGGGGCCACCGCCAGCTCGTCCAGGATCTCGTGCAGCATCCGGGGCGAGGGCTTGGAGGCGGTCTCGTCGGCGCAGCGGCTGGCATGGAGGTAGCGGCCCAGGCCGGTTTCGGCCAGCACCCGGTCCAGCCCGCGGCGCGCCTTGCCGGTGGCCACCGCCAGCAGGCGGCCGCCCGCGTGCAGCCGCGCCAGCAGCTCGCGGGCGCCGGGAAACAGCCGGCTGGGGGTGGGGTTGCGGTGCAGGAACTCCTCGCGGTAGGCCGCGGCCAGCCGGGCCCGGGTGGCGGCCCCGGCCTCCGGGTACAGGCGGGCGAAGGCGCCGTCGAGGCTGAGGCCGATGACCTCGCGCAGGCGCTCCGCCGGCAGCGCGGGCAGGCCCGCCGCCTCCGCCGCCCGGCGCAGGCAGTCCACGATGCGGGCCTCGGAATCCATGAGGGTCCCGTCCCAGTCGAACACGATCAGCCGAAATCGGTCCTGCACGTCTCGCATCCCAGTCGTTCCAGCACGGCCAGCAGGTCCGCCGGCAGCGGCGCCGCCACCTGGAGATGGGGGCCGCCGCCGGGCATTTCCAGCGCCAGCGACCAGGCGTGGAGAAACAGCCGCCGCAGCCCCGCCCCGCGCAGGGCCCGGTTGAAGCCAGCGTCGCCGTAGCGCTCGTCGCCGGCCAGGGGATGGCTGGCGTGGGCGGCATGGACCCGGATCTGGTGGGTGCGGCCGGTGAGCAGCCGCACCTCCACCAGGGTCACGTCCGCTCCCGTCCAGCGGGCGGTGAACTCGGTCTGCGCCGCCTTGCCGGTCTCGCTCACCCGCACCACCCGCTCGCCCGAGGCCAGCACGTTCTTGCGCAGGGGCACGTCCACCCGGTGGGGCCCGCCCGGCCACGCGCCCCGCACCAGGGCCAGGTAGCGCTTGTCCACCCGGCCCTCGCGCAGGAGCCCGTGCAGGGCCCGCAGGGCGGAGCGCCGCTTGGCCACCAGCAGGCAGCCGGAGGTGTCCCGGTCCAGGCGGTGAACCAGCTCCAGGCCGGGGGCCTTGGGCCGCAGCGCGCGCAGGGCCTCGATGACGCCGAAGCTCAGGCCGGACCCCCCGTGCACCGCCACCCCGGCGGGCTTGTCCAGCACCAGCAGGCGCTCGTCCTCGTACAGGACCGCCCGTTCCAGCCGCTCCAGCAAGGCGGCCGGGGGGCGCAGGGTGCCCGCCTCGCGCCGGCGCACCGGCGGCAGGCGCAGGCGGTCGCCGGCCTGGAGCCGGTAGTGGGGCTTGATGCGGCCCCGGTTGACCCGGACCTCGCCCCGGCGCAGGATGCGGTAGACGTGGGACCGGGGGACGCCCTTGAGCCGGGCCAGGAGGAAGTTGTCCACCCGCTGCCCGGCCTGGTCCTCGGTAATCTCGAGGATTTGCACGCCTTTTCCGGTGTTTTCCATGCCGTTGACCGCTTGTTCCCGCCCTGTTCCCACCGATTGCCCCGCCGGGGCAACATTGATATAGTGCGCGCAAGTCTCGGATTTTTCGAGGCCGCGTGAAAACGCGCGTAATTTGACTGGTTTCGGGCCCGGGTGCAAGGCGCGCGGGCTCCATGGAACACTGGCTGGTCGCCGGTGGCAGGGCCAAAGGACCCGGGCCGGCGGCTGTAAATGGAATCACTGCGCTCCCATGCCCGTGCTGAGTAGGCATGGCGGGCGGTTCGTCGATCACACCGTTTTACGAGGCGCTGCGCCGGCCGAAGCGCACGCGTGCTGCGTTGGACGGTCGGGCGACCCCGCAGACCCCACTCCCACGGGTCGTGGTTGAGCGCCTCAGCACAAGGTTTACACATGAAAAGAATGCTCTTTAACGCAACTCAGCGTGAAGAGTTGCGTGTCGCACTCGTCGACGGCCAGACCCTCTACGACCTGGACATCGAGACCACCCAGCGGGAATCGAAGAAGTCCAACATCTACAAGGGCCGCATCACCCGCATCGAACCCAGCCTCGAGGCCGCCTTCGTCGATTACGGCGCCGAGCGCCACGGCTTCCTGCCGCTCAAGGAGGTGGCCCGTTCCTGCTTCAAGGAAGGGGCGCCGGCCTCGGGCCGGGTGAGCATCAAGGAGGCCCTGGCCGAGGGCCAGGAGCTGGTG
>JALSIK010000346.1 GCA_026990045.1 Chromatiales bacterium
GGGCCCCCGGCGGCACGCGGCCGGTGTCGGCCGCCTCGCGCGCGTCGTGCTCCATGTCCACCAGGCGGAACTCCAGGGTGGCGGTGGCGCCGAGGATGCGCTTGGCCTGGGCCGAGTCCTGGATGCCCGGGAGCTGTACCACGATGCGGTTCTCCCCCTGCTGCTGGATCACCGGCTCGGCCACCCCCAGCTCGTTGGCCCGGTTGCGCAGGGTGGCCACGTTCTGCTGGATGGCGAGCTTCTTGATCTCCTTGAGGTGTTGCGGCGTGATGGCGGCGCGGACGACCGGACCGCGGTCGTCCTCGTCCTCGACCAGCGACAGCTCCTGGATGCGCCGCAGCGCGCCCACGGCCTGGTCCCGGGTGGCGGCGTCGCGGAAGCGGATCACCAGGCCGTCCTTCTTCTGGCGCACGGCGAGATAGCGGATCTTCTTCTTGCGCAGGCGGTCGCGCACCTCGCCGGCGAAACCCTCCAGGGCCTGCTGCACCACCGAATCGGTGTCCACCTCGAGCAGAAAATGCAGCCCGCCGCGCAGGTCCAGGCCCAGGTACATGGGCCGGGCCCCCAGGGCCTCGAGCCAGGCCGGCGTGGCCGGGGCCAGATTGACCGCCGCCACGTAGTCCCCGCCCAGCCCGGCCTGGATCACCTGCGCCGCCTTGAGCTGGTCTTCCACGCCCGCAAAGCGCACCAGCAGGCGCTGGGGCAGGCGCTCCACCGCCTTGACCGGGATCCCCTTGCCCTCCACCAGCGACTTCACCTGGCCGGCCAGCGGCTCCGTGATCTCGGCCCGGCCGGTGGGCGAGATCTGCACCGCCGGATCCGTGCCGTAGACGTTGGGCAGGGCATAGATCACGCCCACGGCGAGCACGGCCAGGATCAGCAGGTACTTCCAGGGGGGATAACGGTTCATGCGAGGGGCCCCGCGGTCGGCCGGCGGCGCGGGTCTATTCCTTCTCCGCGGCCTTGAGCGAGCCCTTGGGCAGCACGCGGGCCACGGCCTGCTTCTCCATGCGGACCGTCAGGCCCTGGCCCAGCTCCACCGTGACGTACTGGCCGCCCACCTCGGTGATGCGGCCCAGCAGGCCGCCCGAGGTGACGATCTCGTCGCCCTTGGCCAGGGCCTCCACCATCTGGCGGTGCTCCTTGGCCCGCTTCTGCTGGGGGCGGATGAGCAGGAAGTAGAAAATGGCAATCATGCCCACCAGGAACAGGATGCCCTGGAGGGGATCCCCCTGGCCGGCGGCCGGGGCGCCCTCGGCCCAGGCGTCGGAAATGAACAGGCTCATGCTGGTTGTCCCTGTCGTCTCGTGTCGTTGGATCGCCCGGGCCGGGCCCGGCGCGGGCGCTATTATGACACAGCCGCCCCCCCGCTGCGCAGGGCCCGGAACTCGCGCACGAACTCCGCCAGCCGGCCGGCGGCGATGGCCCCGCGCAGCCCGGCCATGAGTTCCTGGTAGTAGTGCAGGTTGTGCAGGGTGTTGAGCCGCGCCCCCAGGATCTCGCCGGTGCGGTCCAGGTGGCGCAGGTAGCTGCGGGAGTAGTTGCGGCAGGTGTAGCAGGTGCAGGTCTCGTCCAGCGGCCGCGTGTCGCGTTGGTAACGGGCGTTGCGGATGCGGATCACGCCGTGGCGGGTGAACAGGTGGCCGTTGCG
>JALSIK010000347.1 GCA_026990045.1 Chromatiales bacterium
GCTCGTGCTCTGGCCCATCGAGGCCCGCCTGATCCAGGCCGGGGAGGCGTGCCGGCGCCGGCAGGCGCGGATCGCCCGCGACGAGGCCGTGCCGCTGGCGTGGACCCTGCCCGGGCCGGAGGGCCCGCCCTGGGCGCAGGTGCTCTGGCGCCGGGCGGGCTGGTATCCGCTGCTGATCGCCGCGGTGCTGCTGCTGCGCTCGGCGGCCGCCGGCGCCGCGGAGGTGGCGCTGCCCGAGCCCGTGCTGGACCCGGCCACCCGCGAGGCGGTACAGGCGGTGCTGGAGGCCACGGCCCGGGCGCGGGAGGACCAGGAGGTCAGGCGCCTTGCCGCGGAGGTCTTCGCCGGGCGTGCCGCCGCCCCCTTCGGTGCGAACGCTCCTCCCCGGGAGGGCAGGCCGGAGACGGATGGGCCGCGGGCCTGGCTGTTCGTCTCCCGGTCCCTGGGGGAGACGGCGCTTCGGGAGATCCTGGCCACGGCCTCCCGGACCGGCGCGGTGGTGGTGCTGCGGGGCATCCCGCCCGGACAGCGCCTGGTCGAGGCCCTGGCGGGGCTGCGGGCCCTCGCCCGGGGCCTGGAGCCGGCACCCCGTGTGGTGCTCGATCCGGTGCTCTGGCGCCGGTGGCACGTCGAGGTGGTGCCCACGCTGGCCTGGGGGCGGCACGCCGACGAGGCCCCGACGGCCTGGGTGCGGGGGCTGACCGATCCGGACTGGTTGCGCGCCGCGGTCCGGGATGGACGGCGGGGCGACCTCGGGCGGCGGGGTCCGACCACGACGGCGTCCGAGCCGGACCTGCTGGAGGTCTTGCAGGCCCGGGCCGCGCGCTACGACTGGGCGGCGGCGCGCCGGCGGGCCCTGGCCCGGTACTGGGAACGGGTGCCGATGCAGCCCCTGCCGCCGGCCAGGGAGCGGCGGGTGCGACGCCTCCGGCTCGCGGTGCGCCTGACCGCGGACCTGCGCGATGCGGCCGGGCGCCTCATCGCCGCCCGGGGCACCGTGCTCGATCCCCTGGCGGTGCGCCCCTTCCGGCTGCGGCTGCTGGTCTTCGACGCCACCCGGGCGGAGCAGGTGGCCTGGGCGGCCCGCCGGCGCCGTCCGGGCGATGTGCTGCTGGCCAGCCGCCTGGACCGCCGGGCCGGCTGGCAGGGGCTGCGCCGCCTGGAGCGCGCCGTGGGGGCGCCGGTGTACCTGCTCACCGCGCCGGTGCGGGAGCGCTTCCGGCTGCGACGGGTGCCCGCCCTGGTGCGCGCTGCCGAAGGCGGCCGGGCGGTGGAGGTGGTGGAGGAGCCGGTCTCGGCCGTTCCGGAGGATCAGGGATGAAGCGGGTGCTCCTGGTGGTGCTGCTGCTGGCTGCCCCCGCGGCGGCGGCCGGTCCGGCCTGCCGGGACGCGGGGCTGCTCTCGGGCAAGCTCGTGACCGACATCTGCTGGGCCTGCCTGTTCCCCATCCGCGTCATGGGGGTCTCCACCGGCGGCGGGTCCGCCCCCGACGGGGCCGTCGGCCGGCCCTTCTGCACCTGCACGGATGCGGCGGGCGTGCCGCAGCCGGGCTGGGTGCTCGGGATGTGGGAGCCGGCCCGCCTGGTGGAGCTGGTGCGCCGGCCGGGCTGCTCGCCGGTGCTCGGCGGGGCGGAGCTGCCCGCCGGCG
>JALSIK010000348.1 GCA_026990045.1 Chromatiales bacterium
CGTGCCAGGCGCGCAGCCATATCCGACGAGATCTGCGTAAGGGAGAAAACATGATGTTAGAGGACATCTATTGCGTGCTGGTGGTCGATGATGAAGAGTGCAACCGGGACATGCTGTCGCGCCGCCTGCAGCGCCTGGGCTACCTGGTGTCCACCGCGGCCAGCGGCGAAGAGGCCGTCCACATGCTGGAGAACGAGTCCTACGACATCGTGCTGCTCGACCTCATGATGCCGGGCATGGACGGGTTCGCCGTGCTCGAATGGATACGGTGCCGCCCGAAGCTGAGCAAGATCCCGGTGATCATGCTGACTGCCGCCGGCGAGCGGGAGGCCATCACCACCTGCCTGAGCCTGGGGGCCCGGGACTTCATCCTGAAGCCGTTCAACATGGCCGACCTGCGGGCGCGGATGCGCCGCTTTCTGCCGGAACGCCGTGCCCGCCTGGGGAGAGAGGGCGAGGGGTGGGAGGGCGCGCGGGTCCTGGTGATCGAGGACGATCCCGATTCCCGTGCCCTGCTGCGCGCCCGGCTGGAACAGGCGGGATTCGAAGTCCTGGATGCGGGGAACGCGGGCGAGGGGCTCGAGGCGCTGCGCAACGCGGACGTGGACGTGGTGCTGCTGGACATGCGGCTGCCCGATCGCCCGGGCACGGAACTGCTGGAGGAGCTGCGCAACGACCCGGAGTTGAGCGGCAAGCCGGTCATCGTGGTCTCCGGCGTCGATGACCCCGGGCAGGTGCGCCGCTGCCGGGAGCTGGGCGTCAGCGCCTACCTGCACAAGCCCTTCAACGTGGCGGAGCTCCGGCTCCAGGTCCGCGACTGCCTGCAGTCCCGGGCGGCGTCATGAGTCGTGGGCCGAGGTCCCCTGCGGGCGGAGTTCAGGGGGCGACACAGCAACGCGCGCCGGTGGTCGCTTCCTCGCCCTCGCTGAGCACCTGGCCGCGCAGCGGGGTGGGCCGATAGGTGGTGCAGCCCTTGAGTCCCAGGCGCCAGGCTTCACTGTAGACCGTGGCGACGTCCTCGAACGGGATCTCCGCCGGCAGGTTGATGGTCTTGGAAATGGCGTTGTCCACGTATTCCTGGACCGCGGCCTGCATCTGCAGGTGCTCCAGCGGCAGGGTTTCGTGCGCCGTGGTGAACGCCGGTGGCAGGAGCTCGCCCGGGTGCTGTGCTTTCCAGACCGCATAGGCGTAGTCTTCCACCACGTGCTCCCGGGGCACCAGGTCCGGGTCGATGATGCGCCGCCGCTGCTCGAAGGCGAAGATGGGCTCGATCCCCGACGAGACGTTGTTGGCCAGCAGGCTGATGCTGCCGGCGGGCGCGATGGCCAGGAGGTGGCTGTTGCGGATGCCGTGGCGGGCGATGCCGTCGCGTATGTCCTCCGGCAGGTGCCGGATGAAAGGACGCTCCAGGTGGGCCGCGCGGTCCAGGTGCGGAAACGGGCCTTTCTCCCGGGCCAGGTCGATGGAGGCCCGGTAGGCGGCGTGGCAGATGGCCTGCATCGTCTCCCGGGCAAAGGCCAGGGACTCGGGGCTGCCATAGCGCATGCCCAGCATCACCATGGCATCGGCCAGCCCGGTGATGCCCAGGCCGATGCGGCGCGTGCCGCGGGCCATCTCGGCCTGCTGGGGCAGGGGGAAGCGTGACAGGTCGATGACATCGTCCAGCATCCTCACCGCCACCGCCGCAGCATCCTGCAATGCCGCGGTGTCGAGACGGGCCTCGGGTGAAAAGGGGGCGATGACGAAGCGGGCCAGGTTCAGGGAACCCAGGTCGCAGGCCCCGTAGGGTGGCAGCGGGATCTCGCCACAGGGATTGGTGGCGGTGATATGCTCGCGGTAGCCCAGGTTGTTGTCGTGGTTGATGCGGTCGATGAACAGCACGCCCGGTTCGGCGTAGTCGTAAGCGTTGCGGATGATGGCCTCCCACAGCGCGCGCGCCGAGACCCGCCGCAGCACGGCGCAGTCCACCGGTCCGTCACGCCCGGTCCAGCGGCGCCGCACGGTGCCCTCGGCACGCTCCAGCGTCTGCCCGTCCAGGGCGTCGACCGGGAACACCAGGGGCCAGTCCTCGCCGCGTTCCACCGCCTCCATGAACGCGTCGCTCACCTGGACCGAGAGGTTGAAGTGGGTGAGCACGCCGGGCTCGTGCTTGGCGCGGATGAAGGTCTCGATGTCGGGATGATCACAGCGCAAGGTGGCCATCATGGCACCGCGCCGGCTGCCCGTGGACAGCAGCGTCGCCGACATTACGTCCCACACCCGCATGAACGACACCGGGCCGGAGGCCACCGTCCCGACCCGGCGGGCCCGGGTGCCGGCCGGGCGCAGGGTGGAGAAGTCGTACCCGATGCCGCCGCCCTGCTGCAGGGTCAGGGCACCCTCCCGCAGGGCGGCGAAGATGCCGTCGATGGAGTCCTCGATGATTCCCATGACGAAGCAGTTGAACAGGGTCACGTCCCGCGTGGTGCCGGCACCGGCGAGGATGCGGCCGCCGGGAATGAAACGAAAGTCCTCCAGCAAGTGGAGGAAACGCGGGACCCAGCGTCCCGGCTCCCGTTCCACGGAGGCCAGGGCCTGTGCCACCCGCCGCCAGGTGTCCCGGATGTCGGCGTCGGGCGGCGCACCGTCTCCACCGTGGCGGTACTTGCTGCGCCAGACACGTTGGGCGACGGGATTGAGAGCGGGGCTGCCCAAGAACGGGTTCTCCTGCATGGGTGGGTCAGCTGGGCAGGTACTCCGGGAGATGTGAACGGATCACCTCGGGCCTTTCCTTGACCAGGTTCTTGTCCACCTCCAGGACCACCTGTTTCAGGGTCTCCCGGGCCAGCTTGTCGCGCAACAGTCCCAGCATGGCGGGTGCCGCCACCAGGATCAAGTGCTGAAAGGCGTTGCGGGCCCGGGCCGCATCCACGTGATGCGCGATACGCTTGGCGAAGAACACTGCCTCGACCTTTTTGGGATCGGTGGGGTTTTCCATGGTATGCCTGCCATGTCCGGCCCGGTCGAAGGACCGGCCAGGAAGGGCATGGGGCAGGTCCCGATCATGCATGCGGGCTTCCGGGTGGGTGAGGGTTTCGAGTTCTTCCAGCGGGTCGCGCGCAGTTTCGGTCCTGAAGATGCGCGCCCGGGTGCTGTCTGCAACCACGACCCATGTTTTCGCCATAGTTTCCGTCCCCGTGTTCCCGTGTTCAAGTGGATGAGGTCAGTGGATCGGCAGCGTGCAGGGCCTGTGCCAGCCGTGCCCGGGAGGGCGGTTCGACCCCGATGGTCAGGCAGTACCGGCGCTCGTCCCGGGTCAGCGGGTCGGCGGTGCGCCGTTGCCGGTGCAAGACGGCCAGGGTGGCCTCGGAGGCATCCCGGCCCTGGCGCCGGCGGTGGTCGATGCGCCTGGCCAGCTCCCGGATCGGGGCCTGGCAGTCGAGGATGAGGAAGGCAGCGCCCCGGCGGCGGGCCAGGCGCTGGAAGCGGCGGCGCCAGCCGGCGGCCAGAAAGCCAGCGTCCACCACCATGCTGAAGCCGGCGGCCAGCGCCGTGGCGGCCGCCCGCCACAGCCGGACGTAGGTGCGGCGCGTCATCTCGGGGCGGTACAGGCCGGTATCCAGTCCGGATCCCGAGGGGACATGCGCGGCCAGCCCGGCCAGGCGCTTGCGTTCCACGTCCGAGCGCACGCGCAGGGCCGGCCAGCACAGGGCGACGGCGCCGGCGGTGGTGGTCTTGCCGGATCCGGACAGGCCGTGGGTGATGAACAGCACCGGCCGCGGCGGCATGGTATAGCGCCGGGCCAGTTTCAGATAATGACGGCACTCGGCCCGCAGGGTTCCGGCCTCGCCGTCGGCAAGGCCGGGCTGGAGGGCGCGCAGGGCATCGACCTTGGCCCGGACCAGGGCGCGGTAGACGAGGTAGAGGCGCAGCACGGCGACGCCGGGATAGTCTCCGGTTTCTTCCAGGTAGACCAGCATGAGGCGCGCGGCCAGTTCGGGGTGGCCGCGGGCCTCCAGGTCCATGTACAGGAAGGCGATGTCGCTCATGGTGTCGATCCAGCGCAGGGTTTCACTGAACTCGATGGCGTCGAAGGCCATGGCCTGGCCGTCCACCCAGGCGAGATTGCGCAGGTGCAGGTCGCCGTGACACTCGCGCACGTGACCGTTGCGGGCACGGTTTTCGAGGACCGCCCGCAGGCGCCGCAGCTCGCGCTCACACCACGACCGGATGGCGGCCAGCATGTTCCGGTCCGTGCCCGGACCCAGCGCTTCCGCGAGCTGGTCCAGGGTCTGGTGAACGGGCGCGGCAACCGATGCCGGCGTGCCAAAGCCCGCACCGGGCGGAGCCGGGGCGGCCTCGTGGAGGTGAAAGCGGGCGATGCGCCGCCCCACCGCCTCGATGATGTCCGGGACCAGGCGCCCGGCGGCGAGCATGCGGTCGAGCTGGGCGTCCTGCGGAAAGGCCCGCATCTTGACCGCGTACTCGAAGGCGGTGCCCTTTCCCTCCACGCGCGGGGCCTCCGGCGAACCGGTGATGGGGGCCACGCCGAGGTAGAGGGACGGGGCCAGGCGGCGGTTGAGTCTCAGTTCCTCCTCGCAGAACCGTCGGCGGCGGGCGAGGGTGGAGAAATCGAGAAAGCCCAGGTCCACCGGCTTTTTGATCTTGTAAGCGTAAGGACCGGCCAGCAGCACCCACGAGATGTGGGTTTCGACGAGGTGGACAGAGTGCACCGGGAACGGCCATGCCTCCGGCGCCCGCAGGCGCACCACCCAATGGCCGGGGGCGGCGGGGGAGGGGCTGACCGGAGTCTGGGCCATGGCGCAGGGCGGCATAGGGTGCGTGGCGGCCGGAAACCGCGCGCAGTTTCCGCGGGCCGGTGGACCGTGGGATCCATCATAGGCCCGGGGGACCGCCCCGCCCTGATCTGGATCAGGTGCCCGGGGCTGCAGAATATTTCATGGTAGCGCGCATGGTTATGTGGCAAGATATTGTCCAAGCGGAAAATTTTCTGGGCGGGCGGGCGGTGGGCCTGCTTGACCCCGTGCGTGGTAAGGGGTCAAATAGCATCACCGGGGCGGGGATGCGCGCATGAGCCAAGTCGTCAATCTCAAGTCTGTCAAGGCCACGTGCCAGAGCTGCAGTCTCAGCCGCCTGTGCCTTCCCCGCGGTCTCCATGACGAAGAACTGGAACGCCTGGATCGCATCGTCCAGCGCAAGCGCCCGCTGACCAAGGGCGAGGCGCTGTTCCACGTGGGCCAGCCGTTCCATTCCCTCTTTGCCGTGCGGTCCGGCTCCATCAAGGTGGTGTTGCCCACCTCTCACGGCGAGGAACAGATCGTCGGCTTTCATCTCCCCGGCGAACTGCTGGGGCTGGATGCCATGGGCCACGACGCCCATCATTGCACGGCCATCGCCCTGGAGACCAGCAGCGTGTGCGAATTGCCCTACCACCAGATGCAGGAGCTGTGCAAGCAGATCCCCAGCCTCAACGACCAGCTCATGTCACTCATCAGCGACGAGATCGCCGGCGAGCACGAGATGCTGCTCATGTTGGGCAAGAAGACGGCCGAGGTCCGGCTGGCCGCCTTCATGGCCAACCTGTCGGTGCGGTTTCATCGCCGGGGCTTTTCGTCCACGGAGTTCAACCTGCCCATGTCCCGCCACGACATCGCCAACTACCTGGGCCTGGCGGTGGAGACCGTGAGTCGCCTGTTCACCCGGTTCCAGGAGGAAGGCGTGATCGAGGTGCACCGGCGGCTGGTGCAGATCCGCGACCGGGACCGGCTGTGGGAGCTGGCCGAGATGGGCGGGCCCCAGTGCCCGGGCGTGCGGGCCGACAATTGACCCGTTCGTTGCCCCGATTCCTCCCGGTCAGAGTGTGACGGCGAAGTCGTCGCGCCGTCTGCGGCGAGGGCGCCCGTGAAGGGGCGGCCCCGGCGGCGAATTCGGCTCCCCGCCTTCGGTCTTCAGATCACGCGCGAGAATCGCTGGCCGGCCTGGTGCCGAGGCAGGTAGCGGTCGAAGACCATGGCGATGTTGCGAACCAGGAGCCGGCCCACGGGGGTCACCACCAGGCCCGTCTCGCTGCGCTGGAGCAGCCCGTCCTGCTCCATGGGCGCCAGGGCCTCCCACTCGGCGGCGAAGTACTCGGCGAAGTCCAGGCCGTAGCGCTTCTCCAGCGGGGAGATGTCGAGCCGGCCGTGGCAGATGATCTCGTTGATGATGTCGCGGCGGATGATGTCGTCCGCGGTGAGGCGGATGCCGCGCGCCACCGGCAGTTGGCCGGCATCCAGGCGGGCATAGTACTCGTCCAGGGTGCGGACGTTCTGGGCATAGCAGTCACCCACCCGGCTGATGGCGGAGATGCCCATGGCCACCAGGTCGCACTCGGCGTGCGGGGAGAAGCCCTGAAAGTTGCGGTACAGCGATCCCTCGCGCTGGGCCACGGCCAGGGAATCGTCGGGCAGGGCGAAGTGGTCCATGCCGATGTAGACGTAGCCGCCGGCCGTCAGCCGCTCGATGGTGTCCTGCAGGATCTCCAGCTTCTCGGCCGGGCCGGGCAGTTCCGCCTCGTCGATGCGGCGCTGGGGCTTGAACATGTGGGGCAGGTGGGCGTAGTTGAACACGGCCACCCGGTCGGGCCGCAGGGCCAGCACCTTGTCCACGGTGGCGGCGAACGAGGCCGGGGTCTGGCGCGGCAGGCCGTAGATGAGATCGAAGTTGATGGAGCGGAAGCCCTGGCGGCGGGCGGCCTCGTAGATGGCCCGGGTCTGGGCCTCCGGCTGGATGCGGTTGACCGCTTCCTGCACCGCCGGGTCGAAGTCCTGCACGCCGATGCTGACCCGGTTGAACCCCACTTCCCGCAGCAGGGCCACGGTGTCGGGCGTGATCTTGCGCGGGTCCAGCTCCAGGGCGTAGTCGCCCTCGTCGTCGTCGCGCAGGTTGAACCGGTCGCGGAGGAAGGCCATGAGCGACCGGATCTCCTCCTCGTCGAGGAAGGTGGGCGTGCCGCCGCCCCAGTGCAGCTGCTCCACCCGGCGGTCGGCGTCGAACAGGGGCTGCAGCAGGCGGGCCTCCTGCTGCAGGTGGTCCAGGTAGGGCGCCACCCGCCCGTGGTCCTTGGTCACCACCTTGTTGCAGCCGCAGTAGAAGCAGACGGTGTCGCAGAAGGGGATGTGCACGTACAGGGACAGCGGCTTGGGGATGACCTCCTCGTTGGACCCCCGCGCGCAGTCGGCCAGGTCGCGGGCGGTGAAGCCCTCGTGGAAGCTCACCGCCGTCGGGTACGAGGTGTAGCGCGGCCCCGTGGTGTCGTAGCGGCGGATGAGATCGGCATCGAACTGGACCGGAGTGGTCATGACTGCGGTTCGCCTGCGGGCCTTGCGGCCGGTGAAACCCCTTGAATACCCATGATGATTATATGACATCTGTGGAGGCGATACCGGTCGGGTGCCTCATTCCCGGATGCGCATGCGGTCGAAAATGGCTTCCAGGTCCGCCGCCCAGCGCCGGAACACCGGTGCCAGGTCCGGGGCGGGGTAGAACTCGGCCAGCACCGCCGGGTTGATGGTCACCACCAGGGTCTGGCTGCCCTCCGCGAAGATGGCGATCTTCAGCGGCAGGTAGGCGGCCAGCGCCGGGTGGCGTCGCACCAGATCGCGGACCTCCTCGTGCCGGCCCAGGAAGACGATGCGGTACTTGTCGGTCTTGAACCCGCTCTTGGTCAGGCCGATGTCCACCCGCTGCACGCGGGCCACGGTGTAGCCACGAGCACGGATGGCCTCCTGCAGGGTGAGCATGGCCTCGGGGAAGGCCTGGGCGGAGCGGGCCATGAAGAGTTCATCGGCATGGGCCGCCGGGGCCGCCGCGAGGACGGCCGCGAGCAGCCACCAGGCCGGGCGGCGGGCGGTCTTCACAGCGTGGCCTCCTCGAGGATGTCGGTATAGATCCTGGCCATTTCTTCACAGGCCTGGTCGAGCTCGGAGTTGTTGAACAGCCGGCTCAGCTTGGTGGGGTTGACGGCCAGCAGGCGCACCTTGTCGCCGTCCTCGACCACGGTGACCCGGCAGGGCAGGAACATGCCCACCCGCGGGTCGATGGCCATGGCCTGGTAGAGGAAATTGAAGTTGCAGAAATAGACGATGGTGCGCCGCCGGTCTTCCTGGCCCGGCGGGGCCAGGCCCTGGTCCAGGGGCTGGACCCGGATGAGGCGGAAGTTGGCGCCGACCACGGCGCGCTTGACCGCCTCCACCACCTCGTCGAAGGGGCGGTCGGTCTCCGCCGTGAGCAGCGGCGGATCGTCGGCGGGGAATTCGTTGCGGGGCAGGGGATCGCGGGCGAAGCTGCGGACGAAGGCCACGATGTCGTCGATGTCCTGCTCGGTCAAGCCCCGCTCGAGGAAGGACACCATGGGCGTGCCCTTGCGCCCGCGCATGAGGGTCTGCTTGATCATCCGGTCGGTGGCCGCGGCGAGGAAACCGCGGTTGTTGAGGGCCGGCGCGATGATGGGCAGCTCGCGCGGCCGGGAGAAGGTGACCCCGGTGCCGTGTCCGCCTTGGCCGTGGTCGCCGTGGCAGCCGGCGCAATGCTCGCGGTAGAGCCGGGCCCCCCGCTTGGCGTCGCCCTCGACGGGAGTGGGATCGTGGGCCGGGCGCGGGCCCTCGTGCCAGGAGCGCACGTGTTCCACGATGGCCCGGACCTCCTCGTCGCTGAGGCGGGTGAAGGCCGGCATGACCCGGCCGGGACGGCCGTGGCGAATGGTGCGGATGAAATACTCGTCGGTGGCGGTATGCTGGAAGTCGGGCAGGGCCAGCGGTACGCCCACCCCGCCGTAGCCGTTGTCGCCGTGGCAGGCGGCGCAGTGGCGCAGGTAGAGTTCCCGCCCGTCCGGTGCCGCAGCCGTGGCCGGGCCGGCCAGAATCAACAGAACGAACGTCAGGCAGAGGTGGCGGTGCATGGAAATCCCGTTACGGCTCCGGGGGTTGCGGCGTTTCATGGCCTCCATGGCCGGGTATCATACGCGGACGTGTGGATCGCCCTTTGACATGGATCAACGCCCGTGACCGCCCGCCGCTGCCCGGCCCTGGCCGCCGTTCCCCCGCCCGACCAGTGGCACCGCCTGACGCCGGCACAGGCGCGGGCCATCCAGGACCGGCTGCGGGACTGCGTGGTGACCGGGGACGCCCTGGGCCCGGTGCGGCGGGTGGCGGGCGTGGACGTGGGTTTTCCCCGCGGGCGCGGCACGGCGCGGGCGGCGGTGGCGGTGCTGGGATTTCCCGGCCTGGAGCCGCTGGAGACGGCGGTGGCGGAGCGGGCGGCGGGGTTTCCCTACGTGCCGGGACTGCTGTCCTTCCGCGAGATCCCGGCCGCGGTGGCGGCCCTGGGGCGCCTGGAGCGGCAGCCCGACCTGCTGCTGTGCGACGGGCAGGGCCTGGCCCATCCGCGCCGCTTCGGCCTGGCCTGCCACCTGGGCGTGCTGCTAGACCTTCCTGCCATCGGCGTGGCCAAGTCGCGCCTGCTGGGTGAGCACGATCCGGTGCCCGACCGCAAGGGGGCCTGGGTGCCGCTCTATGACGGTGGCGAGGTGGTGGGGGCGGTGCTGCGCACCCGGGCGGGCGTGCGGCCGCTCTACGTCTCCATCGGCCACCGGGTGAGCCTGGGTACGGCCGTGGACCATGTCATGGCCTGCGTGACCCGCTACCGCCTGCCCGAAACCACGCGCCGGGCCGACCACCTGGCCTCCCGGCGGGCGCGGGGCGGGGGGTCTCAGCCGGCCTGACGTTCGGCCTCGTCCAGCAGCGCGACGATGCGCGACGAGATCTCGGCCACCTGCCGGTAGGCCTCCTCGGCTTCCTGCACCCGGCCGTTCTTCTTCAGGTCGAGGATCACGCGGATGAGCTCGTGCAACTCCTCGTGGGGTTTTTCCACCTCCCGCATGGCCGGGAGGTGACCGTACTGCTGCAGACCTTCACTGTAGTACCACTTGCCGAACTTGCAGTGCCGGTGCGAGACGGCCTCGGCCTCGGTGATGGATTCCTGGCCGTCGAGAAAGGCCCGCAGGCGTGTCTTCCAGTTGAGGTGGGCCGCCTTGGCCGCGGACAGGTCCAGGCCGCCGCGGTGGTCGGACAAGGTGGCCTGGATCCGCTCGGCGTTGCCCGCCAGGCGCATGGCGATCTCGCGGCCGGTGCGGGCATCGTCGGTGCTGGTGGCGGCCAGCTCGCTGATGTGCACGACGTTACGGTTGATGTCCTCCGCCACCTGGGACTGTTCCTCGGCGGCGGTGGCGATCTGGGTGTTCATGCCGGTGATGGCATCCACCGCCTGCTGGATGGATTCCAGCGCCGCCACCGTCTCGCGCATCTTTTCCGAGCCGGTGCTGCCGCGCTGGGAGGCGGCGTTGATCACGGCCACGCTCCCGGCCACGCCTTCCTGCACGCGGGAGATCATCTGTTCGATCTCCTGGGTCGAGGAGTGGGTGCGCGAGGCCAGGGTGCGCACCTCGTCCGCCACCACGGCGAAGCCGCGGCCCTGCTCGCCGGCGCGGGCGGCCTCGATGGCGGCATTGAGGGCCAGCAGGTTGGTCTGCTCGGCGATGTTCTTGATCACGTCCAGCACCGCGCCGATGTTGCCGCTTTCTTCCTCCAGCCGGTGGATGACCTCCGCCGCCTGCTCCAGGTCCTTCACCAGCTGCTGGATCTCGTCGCGGGTGCCGGCGGCGATGGCCATGCCGTGGCCGGCTGCCTCCTGGGCCTGGCGCGCGGCCTCGGCCGCCTCGCCGGTGAGCCGGGCCACCTCGGAGACGGTGGTGCTCATCTCGTTCATGGCGGTGGCCACCTGGTCGGTGTCGCGCTGTTGCTCGAACACGTTGCGCTCGATGCGTTCGGCACTGTCGGACATCTCGGCCGAGATGGCCGACAGCTCGGTGACCAGGGACTGCTGGGTGCGCAGCAGGTCCCGGTGGCGCCGGCCCAGGGCGGCGACGGCGTCGGCCAGCCGCCCGGCCAGCCCGCGGTACCGGGCCAGTTCGCTCTCCCGCGCCTCGCCCCGGGCCAGGGCCTCCACCAGCCCGGCGAGGCGGGTGAATCCCCGCTGGTGCCAGGCGGCAAGCAGGACGCCGCCGGCCGCGGCCCAGGCCAGCCCCGCCGCCGCGGCGGCGGCGGCGAGGGCAGGGAGCGACAGGGTGGTTTCCCGGCACAGGAAGACAGCACTGAGGGCGGCGGGCACGGCGCAGGCCGCCGTCACCAGCGCCAGGCGGAAACGGGCGTTGGACAGCCAGTGCATGGTTCTTGTTCCTCCTTCGGACGTGCGGGTATCCGGCGCGCCCATGCGGCGAGCGCATGGAGTGTCCTGGGAGGCTATCGGCCCGTTCCGGCAGAACTTGAACCGAAATGCACCAGGATGGTGCCGGGCCGGGTTCAGGGGGACGGCTCGCCGCTGCCGGAGATGCTCTCGATGATGGGGCAGCCGCCGCTGCCGTCACCCTCCCGGCAGCAGGTGATGAGCCGGTCCAGGGTGGCCTGCAGGGCCTGGAGGTCGCGGATCTGTGCCGCGATCCGGGTGCGCT
>JALSIK010000349.1 GCA_026990045.1 Chromatiales bacterium
TGCAGGACCAGGTCCAGCGGCAGGTCGTCGTCGGTCATGTGGATGGCCCGCAGCACGGCCTCCGAGTCCTGGATGTCGATGTAGCGCATGAGGGGAAAGCCCAGCAGGCGCATGGTCTCCTGGCGATGGACCATGACGATGAGGCGCGAGCCGTGGCTCTGCTCGATGCGGGAGATCTTGCGCTGGCGTGCCGCTTCCAGCATGCGCTGGTGCAGCACCGGCTGCAGCGCGGAGAGGATGAAAAACAGCCAGAGGAGGTTCAGCCACTCGGTATCCATGAATAGACGCTCCAAGATGGTGTATTGCCGGTCAGCGGCGCTCGCCGTGGGGACCATGGCCCAGGATCCCCTGGTCCCGATGGTAGCGCCGGTAGCGCGGTACGATAAAGCGGATCAGGGCCACGCCGGCGACGAAGCCGCCGATGTGGGCCCACCAGGCCACGCCGCCGCCGAGGCGCGGGGCCAGCAGCTCGCCGGCCCCCTGCAGGACCTGCAGCAGGTACCACAGGCCGGCGAACACCGCCGCCGGCAGCTCGAAGAAGAAGGGCAGGAACAGAACCGGGACCAGGACGATGATGCGCGCCCGGGGGAACAGCATGGAGTAGGCGCCGATGATGCCGGCGATGGCGCCGGAGGCGCCGATGGCCGGGATCTGGGAGGCGGCGTTGAACAGGTAGTGGGTCACGCTGGCCAGCAGGGCGCAGGCCAGGTAGAACAGGATGAACCGGACCATGCCCAGCCGATCCTCCACTGCGCTGCCGAACAGCCACAGGGTCCACATGTTGCCCAGGAGGTGGAGCCAGCCGCCGTGGAGAAAGGCGTTGGTGATGAAGGGCAGGCGATTGCCGGGGTCCAGCCCGTTGATGACGGCCCATACCGGGTCGGTGTAGCGGGCCGGAACCAGGCCCCAGTGACGGACCAGCCACTCCTGCTCTTCCGGCGGCAGGCCGGACTGGAAGAGAAAGATGGCGCTGTTGATCAGGATCAGGGACCAGACCACCAGGGGCGGGTAGTGTCGGGGGACCGTATCGCGCAGGGGGAACATGCGGTGACGCCGGCTTGATTTTGCGCCACCTTACCCCATCACAGGGGGACAGGGAAACCACTCCCGCCAGTGCCGGGAACCACAGGGAGACGAAGCCATGCCCACACCCTCGGCCATCCGGATCGTCCGCTTCGCCTGTGCCGCCGTGCTGACCCTGGCCGTGGCGGCCGCCCCGGCGGCCCCGCCCTTCCTCATGGGGACGGATGGGCACAAGCCCACCCTGGCCCCCATGCTCAAGAAGACGCTGCCCGGGGTGGTGAACATCTCCACCCGCTCCACCATCCGGGTGGAGGAGAACCCGCTGTTCTCGGACCCGTTCTTCCGCCGCTTCTTCGACATCCCCGACGTGCCGCTGGAACGCGAATCCCAGTCGCTGGGCTCGGGGGTCATCGTGGACGCGGACAAGGGTTATATCCTCACCAACAACCATGTGATCGACAAGGCCGACGAGATCAGCGTCACCCTGCGCGACGGGCGCCATTTCCAGGCCCGGGTGGTGGGCACCGATCCCGAGGTGGACCTGGCGGTGATCGAGATCGAGGCCCGGGGCCTTGTGGCATTGCCCTTCGGGGATTCCGATGCGCTGGAAGTGGGTGATTTCGTGGTCGCCATCGGCAATCCCTTCGGCCTGGGGCAGACCGTGACCTCGGGCATCGTCAGCGCCCTGGGCCGGTCGGGACTGGGCATCGAGGGTTACGAGGACTTCATCCAGACCGATGCCTCCATCAATCCCGGCAACTCGGGCGGGGCGCTGGTGGACCTGGACGGCAGGCTGGTGGGCATCAACACCGCCATCGTGGGGCCGGCCGGGGGCAACGTGGGCATCGGGTTCGCCATTCCCAGCAACATGGCCCGCAGCATCATGGAGCAGCTCATCCGCTACGGCGAGGTGCGGCGGGGACAGCTCGGGGTCTTCATCCAGGACGTGACACCGGACCTGGCCCGGGCCTTCGGCCTGAAGCGGGCGCGGGGGGCGGTCATCACCCAGGTCATCCCGGGCTCGCCGGCGGACCGCGCGGGGCTCGAGGAGGGCGACGTGGTGGTGGCGGTCAACGGCGAGCCCATCGACGATGCCGCCGGCCTGCGCAACGCCATCGGCCTGCTGCGGGTGGGCGCGGAGGCCCGCATCGAGATCGTCCGCGACGGCCGCCGCCGCACGGTGACGGTCAGGATCCGCGAGCGCGGCCAGGAGCGGGCCAGGGCCGGGGCCATCGATCCCCGCCTCGACGGGGCGGTGCTGGGGGCCATCGAGCCCGGCCATCCCCTGGCCGGCCGGGTGGAAGGGGTGGAGGTGCTGGAGGTGAAGCGCGGCAGCCCGGCCTGGGCCGCCGGGCTGCGCCAGGGCGATGTCATCGTCTCGGTCAACCGGCGGCGGGTGAAGTCGGTGGCCGACGTGAAGCGCGCGGCGCGCCAGGGGCGTGACGGCCTGCTGCTCAACATCCGCCGCGGCGACGGCGCCCTGTACCTGGTGATCCGGTGACGCCTTAGCGCCCCAGCATGCGGTGCAGGGCCGGCAAGTGTTCCCGCATGCACTGGTGGCCGCGTTCCATCTCCTGGTCGGGGTGGGAAAAATCGTTCCACTGGCGGAAGCCCGGCACCGGGCACACCACCAGGTCGGCGAAATCGGACTTGTACTGGCGCAGGTAGAAGGACTTGACCCGCATGGCCCAGTCCAGCATGCCGATGACGCTGCGGGGAGGGTGGGCCGGGTCGGGACGGGCGCCCACGTCCACCGCGATCACGGCCTGGTCGGGCCGGGCCAGGTTGCGCGCCTCGCGGGCGGGCAGCTCGCTGGCGACGCCGCCGTCCACATACTGGCGGCCGTCCACCTCCACCGGCTCGAACACGCCGGGAATGGCCATGCTGGCGGCAACGGCGGGTATCATGTCCCCGCGGGAGAACAGCTCCACCTCGCCGTGGGGGAAGCTCACCGCGGTCACGTGGAGGGGGATGTCGGCGTCTTCCAGGCGCACGTCGCCGCACAGCGCCGCCACCACCTGGAACAGCTTGTGGGCCTCCACCAGGGCGATGCCGCGGGCGGCGCGGGCGTAGAGCACCGACTGGCGGGCGGCGGCGGTGAGGCGGCCGAGCCAGGTCTGGTCGGTGGTCTCCGCCTCGCTCAGCATGGGCAGGCCCAGCTGGTCGAAGGCCTCGGAGTTGAGGAAGGCCTCCACCTTCTCCTTGACCCGCTCGATGTCGGGTTCCAGGGCGTACATGGCCCCGAACAGGGCGCCGATGCTGGTGCCCACGATGGCATCCGGGCGCAGGTCGTGTTCCTCCAGGGCCTGGAGCACGCCCAGGTGGGCCAGCCCGCGCCCCCCGCCCCCGCCCAGGGCGAGGATGAAGCGCCGCTTGCGCGGGGGCAGGCCCAGCAGGCGGCGGGGCAGGTCGAGGCCGAGTGTCAAGGGCATGGCGGCGTTCTTCACCCGGGGGTTGCAGCAGCGGCGTGGACAGCATAGCCTCCGGGCGTCCCGCTGGCGAGCCTGGGGCCGTGCGGCGCCCGGCATGGCCGTCCCGGCGGCGGGGCGAGGGAGAAACGACCGGCATGCATGACCAGCATCATACGCACCCTGGCGCCGACGAGCGCCGCATGCTGGTGGCGCTGGTGCTCACCGGCGGCTTCATGGTGGTGGAGGTCATCGGCGGGCTGGTCTCGGGCTCGCTGGCGCTGCTGGCGGACGCCGGGCACATGCTCACCGACACCGCGGCTCTGGCCATGGCCTTCATGGCGGCCCGCATGGGCCGGAAACCCGCCGATGCGCTGCGTTCCTACGGCTACCACCGGCTCCAGATCCTGGCCGCGTTCGTCAACGGGCTGGCCTTCGTCGCCATCGTGGGCTGGATCCTGGTGGAGGCGGTCCAGCGCCTGCTGGCCCCGCCCGAGATCCTCGGCGAGCTCATGCTGGGGGTGGCAGTGCTGGGGCTGCTGGTGAACCTGGCGGCCTTTGCCATCCTCCACCCGGGGGCCCGGACCAATCTCAACGTGCGGGGTGCGATGGTCCACGTGCTGGGAGACCTGCTGGGGTCGGTGGCGGCCATCGCCGCGGCGGTGGTGATCCTGCTCACCGGGTGGACCCCGGTGGATCCGCTGCTGTCGGTGGTGGTGGCCCTGCTGATCCTGCGCAGTGCCTGGTTCGTGGTGCGGGAGTCGGCCCACGTGCTGCTGGAAGGCACGCCCCAGGACGTGGACGTGGAACGGCTGCGGGCCGCCCTGTGCCAGTCCAGCCCCGCCATCCTCGACGTTCATCACGTGCATGTCTGGTCGCTGACACCGGAACGCCCGCTGCTGACCCTGCACGTGCGCATCGCCGAGGACGCCGACTGCGCCGCGGTGCTGCGCCGGGTCAAGGAGGTCCTGGCCGGGCGCTTCGGGATCCATCACTCCACCATCCAGGTGGAGCCCGGCGGGTGCGTGGACCAGGGTGGGGACGGCTGACCCGCCGCTGCCCTGCCCGGGCCGTCGGGCCGTCGGCGGGAGGCGGCCCGGGACCGTTTCAGCCGGCGCAGCAGGAGAGCCTGCGCACGTCCTTGCGGAAGGTCTGGGCGCAGAGCTTGAGCCCTTCCACCATGGTCAGGTACGGAAACAACTGGTCGGCCAGTTGATCCACGGTCATGCGGTTGCGGATGGCCAGGGCGGCGGCCTGGATGATCTCTCCGCCTCCCGGGGCCAGGACCTGGCAGCCCAGCAGGGTGCCGTCGCGGGCGTCGGCCACCAGCTTGATGAAGCCGCGGGTATCGAAATTGGCCAGGGCCCGGGGGACGTTGTCCAGGTCCAGGCGCCGGCTCACCACTTCCCGTCCCTGGGCCTGCGCCGCCGCCTCCGACAGGCCCACGGTGGCCACCTGCGGATCGGTGAACACCACCGCCGGGAGCACGGACAGATCCAGCGCCGCCTCCCCGCCGGTCATGTTGACCGCGGCCCGGGTGCCGGCCGCAGCGGCCACGTAAACGAACTGGGGCAGGTTGGTGCAGTCGCCCACCGCGTAGATGTTTTCGGTGCTGGTGCGCAGGTGGTCGTCGACCACGATGGCGCCCCGTGCATCCGTTACCACACCGGCCCGCTCCAGGGCCAGGTGCGCCGTGTTGGGACGCCGCCCGGTGGCCACCAGCAGGGCATCGCCGGTGATGGTTTCGTCCCCGCAGTCCAGGACGAATCGCTGCCCGTCATGGCGGACCTCGCGGGGAACGGTATGGGTGCGGACCGTGATGCCTTCATCGGCCAGGATGGATTCCAGTGCGATGCCAAGGTCCGGGTCTTCCCGCGAGAGCAGGGTGCCCCGGGCGACGATGGTGACCTTGGCCCCGAGGCGGCGCCAGGCCTGGGCCAGCTCCAGCGCCACCACCGAACCACCCAGGGTGATGAGATGCTCCGGCACGGTGTCGGCGGCCAGGGCCTCGGTGGAGGTCCAGTAAGGCGTCGCGGCCAGTCCGGGAATGTCCGGTATCGCCGGGCTGGCCCCGGTGGCGATGAGGATGCGGTCGGCGGCGACGGTGGCCTGGCCTCCGTCAGGCAGGTCCACTTCCAGGGTCGTCGCGTCACGGAAGCGGGCCCAGCCCCGGACCAGGGTGACGGCGTCCTGGGCCGCCAGGATGTCCTCGTACTTGGCCCGGCGCAGTTCGGCCACCCGGGCCTGCTGCTGGGCCAGCAGGGCGGTGCGCCGGATGCGGGGTGCGTGGCGCTCGATGCCGGCGAAGGGATGGTGCGCCTGCAGGTGGGCCATGTACGCCGCGCGAATCATGATCTTGGACGGCACGCAGCCGATGTTGACACAGGTGCCGCCGATATGCTCCGCCCCCTCGATGAGCGTGACCCGCGCGCCGGCCTCGACGGCACGGAGGGCGGCGGCGAAGGCACCGGATCCGGAGCCGATGATGGCGATGTGCAGGTCGTTGCCGGTCGCCGCCGTTTCGTCACCTTCGGCGAGCCGGGCGGTGTAGCCCTTGGCGGACAGTGCCTGCCTCAGTGCTTCCAGGTCCAACTCGCCGGTGGTCTCCACCTCGGCCTCGGCCCCCGGCCAGGACACCCGCGCCTGCACCCCCGGCAGGGCATTGAGGGCGGCCTCGGCACTGGCGGCGCAACCGGCACAGGTCATGCCCTCGATGTGGAGCCTGATCCGGGTCATGGGGCAGCCGTTCCCCCGCCCGCGGCGTCACCGGCCACGGTGGCCGGGTAGCCGGCCTCGGCAGTGGCGGCGAGCAGTGCCGCGACATCGGTCCTGGCCGAATCGAACAGGACCACGGCGCTCTTGCTGTCGAAATCCACGGTGGCCCGGTGGACGCCGTCCACGCTTTCCAGGGCCTTGCGCACGGTGATGGGGCAGGCGGCGCAGGTCATGCCGGGCACGGACAACATCACCTGCTGCAATGGCGCGGTGTCGCCGGCGGCCGGTGGCTCCGCCTGCGCGGCGGGTTCCGGGACCGCCCCACGGTCACAGGCGGCCAGGAGCAGGAACGGGACGAGCAGAAGGACGAATCGCATGGCCGTGACTCCGGGTTCAATAAAACAGGAAGGCATACCAGGGGAAGGCCAGCAGGGCGGCCACGAACGCCGTCACCACCCAGAAGATGATGCGCTGGTTGCGCAGGGTGGACGGCATGGCGCAGGCTTCGCCCGGGGCACACCGGCGTGGCACGACGTACAGCTTGTAGAAGGCCAGGACCAGGAACCCCACGGTGATGCCGATGAAGACGGGCCGGTAGGGCTCCAGCGCGGTCAACTGCCCGACCCAGGCGCCGCCGAGGCCCAGGCTCACCAGCACCAGCGGGCCCACGCAACAGGCCGAGGCGCCGATGGCGGCGGCAATGCCTGCGATCAGTGAACGGCGGCCGGCCGCCACGGGGTCGGGCGGGGGGGGCTTGGTGGATTGCGTGTCCATGCCCCGTAGTCTGGACCCCGTAGCAGGGTACGGAGTCAAGGGGGGCGGCAACAAGCCGGGTCCCGGTCCGGCATGCTGCGGGGCCTGGCCTTTTCCAATTCTTCGGAACTCAGGTACTTTGCATCCCCGACTGGGGACGAGGCCGCCCGGCCCGGTTTTGCCGGCATGTGTTCAGCCGGCCCGGGAATCAAGAGGTTACGGGCCC
Organism: Chromatiales bacterium; assembly: GCA_026990045.1. Lineage (GTDB taxonomy): Bacteria > Pseudomonadota > Gammaproteobacteria > CAMYNG01 > CAMYNG01 > JALUTW01. Next base: position 7,126 of record JALSIK010000349.1, read on the forward strand.
TGCCGCCGGACTCCATATTATTAGTCATCCCTGGCGGCTTTCCCTCCGTGGCCGTCGCCCGTATAATGGCGCCCGCGCGGTGTCGCCGTCGGCTCTCCCGGGTCTCGCCACAGGCGGTGCGCCTGCACCGCGGGGAGCCTTGTTTTGTCTCGACCGCCATTGGTCTGACAGGAGCGTTCCTTGACGGAGTCCATTTCGCCACGGCTGCGCAACCGCCTCATTGCTGGAGCCGCGTTCGTCGCCTTCGCGTTCTACCTGGCCAGCGTCGTGCCCTCGGTGGAAATCGCCTGGGTCAGCGCCATCCTCCTGCTGACCATCTACCTGTTTGCCTTCGAAATCGTGGGGGTGGACGTCGCCGCCATCACCATCATGGTCCTGCTGGGCCTGACCAGCCTGCTGGCGCCCGTCATGGGCCTGGAGCAGGGCCTGGTCCCCACCATCCACCTGTTCGACGGCTTCGCCAGCAACGCGGTCATCTCCATCATCGCCGTGATGATCATCGGGGCGGGACTCGACCGTACCGGCCTCATGTCGCGGGTGGCGGCGCTCATCCTCCGCATCGGCGGCACCACCGAGAAACGCATCATTCCCATTATTTCCGGCACCGTGGGCGTCATTTCCTCGTTCATGCAGAACGTGGGGGCCGCGGCGCTGTTCCTGCCGGTGGTCAGCCGGATCTCGGCCCGATCGGGGATCCCCATGTCGCGGCTCCTCATGCCCATGGGATTCTGTGCCATCCTGGGCGGGACCGTCACCATGGTGGGATCCAGCCCCCTGATCCTGCTCAACGACCTGATCCTGAATTCCAACAAGGTGCTGGCCGCCCAGGGCATGACTCCCATGGAGCCCTGGAGCCTGTTCTCGGTGACGCCCGTGGGGCTGGCGCTGGTGGCCACGGGGATCATCTATTTCGTTCTCGCCGGCCGCTACGTGCTGCCGGCCCGTGGCGACGAGAAGGCCGCGGTGGGTGCCAACACCATGCAGTACTTCCGCGAGGTATATGGCATCGATTACGGCGTTTACGAGGTGGCGGTGCCGGCGGACAGCCCCCTGGTGGGCAAGGCCCTGGACGAGATCGAGCGGCCGGAACGGGTTCGCGTCATCGCCATGTTGCGGGGGCCGGACGACCTGCGCATCGGCCCCGGCGCGGTCGCCCGCGACGTGGGGATCAACGCGGGCTCGGTGCTGGGTATCGTGGCCTCGCCCAAGCACCTCCGCGCCTTCGTGGACAAGTACGGCCTGGTTCTGCGTGACGATCTCGAGACCTTCGCCGATTCGCTCGCCGCCACCAAGGCCGGCATCGCCGAGGTGGTGATCCCGCCCGGTTCCAGTCTCATCGGCAAGAGTGCCCGCGACGTCTGGATGCGCAAGACCTACGGCATCTCCATGGTCGCGCTGCACCGGCAGGGGGAGACCTACCGTGAAGGGGACGGTATCCGTGACATGCCCCTGCAGCCCGGCGACACCCTGGTGGTCCACACCACCTGGGACGCCCTGGCCCGCCTGGAAAAGGACCGCAACTTCGTGGTGGTGACCACCGAGTATCCTCACGAGGAGCTGCGGCCGCACAAGGTCCCCCACGCGGCCGTGTTTTTTTCCATCGCCCTGGGCCTTGTGCTGTTCACCGACGTGCTACTGTCGGTGGCACTGCTGACGGGGGCCATCGGTATGATCCTGAGCGGGGTACTGAAGATCGAGGAGGCCTACCGGGCGGTGAGCTGGAAGACCGTGTTTCTCCTGGCCTCCCTGATCCCGCTGGGACAGGCGGTGGAGACCTCGGGCACCGCCAAGTGGATCGCCGAGCAGACACTGTCGGTGATGGGTGAGATGCCGGTCTGGGTCATTCAGGCCGCGGTCGCCGTGCTGGCGACCTTCTTCACCCTGGTGATGTCCAACGTGGGCGCCACGGTGCTGCTGGTGCCGCTGGCGGTGAACATCGCCATCGGGGCCGGGGGCAATCCCGCCGTGTTCGCCCTCACCGTGGCGCTGGCCACGTCCAACTCGTTCCTCATTCCCACCCACCAGGTCAACGCCCTGATCATGGGGCCCGGCGGCTACCGCGTGCCTGACTTCATGCGGGCGGGGGGCATCATGACGATCCTGTTCCTGGTCGTCATGATGGCGATGATGAACCTGGTATTCTGACGTGGCCCGCCGGTTGCCTGGCCGCCCCTTGGGGCTGACCATGATGGGGATGCTGGTGCCGGCCGGCGCCCAGGCGGCACCCGCCGTGGCGGCCTGGACGGACACGGGCGTCGGCATCGCCGCCCTCGTCGTCTTCGCCGTCGCCTACCTGCTGGTGATGGGCGAGGAGTTCACCCACCTGCGAAAGTCCAAGCCGGTGATGCTCGCCGCCGGGATCATCTGGGGGCTCATCGGCTACCAGGCCGCCGGCACGGAACTCAGTCACCAGGCCGAGGAGGCGCTGCGTCACAACCTCGAGGAATACGCGGAGCTGATGCTGTTCCTGCTGGCGGCCATGACCTACATCAACGCCATGCAGGAGCGGAGGGTGTTCGATGCGCTGCGGGCGTGGCTGGTACGCAAGGGGTTCGGCTTCCGGCAGCTGTTCTGGCTCACGGGCTTCCTGGCCTTTTTCATCTCGCCCGTGGCCGACAACCTGACCACGGCCCTGCTCATGTGCGCCGTGGTGCTGGCGGTGGGGGGAGGCAATACCCGCTTCATCAGCCTAGCCTGCATCAACATCGTGGTGGCCGCCAACGCCGGCGGGGCGTTCAGTCCCTTCGGCGATATCACCACGCTGATGGTGTGGCAGAAGGGTATCGTCGATTTCTGGACCTTTTTCGCCCTGTTTCTTCCCTCGCTGGTCAATTTCCTGGTGCCGGCGGCGCTGATGCACTTTGCCATTCCCAGGGTCCAGCCGGATGCCATCCAGGAAGACGTGTACCTGCGCCGCGGAGCGCGCCGCATCATCGGCCTGTTCATCCTCACCATCGCGACCGCGGTGTCGTTCCACAACTGCCTGCACCTGCCTCCCGTCGTCGGCATGCTCACCGGCCTGGCTTACCTCCAGTTCTTCGGGTTTTATCTCAAGGTGACGGCGCACAAGGACCGCAACTCGCCCGAGGCCCGGCTGGGGGAGGTGGTGCCCTTCGACATCTTCAACAAGATCGCCCGGGCCGAGTGGGACACGCTGCTGTTCTTCTACGGCGTGGTGCTGTGCGTGGGGGGGCTGGGTTTTCTCGGCTACCTGGCACTGGCTTCGGAGGCCATGTACCAGAACTGGAACGTGACCTATGCCAATGTCGCGGTGGGGGTGCTGTCGGCCGTGGTCGACAACATCCCGGTGATGTTCGCGGTGCTGAGCATGGAGCCGGCCATGTCCATCGGGCAATGCCTGCTGGTGACGCTCACCGCCGGGGTCGGCGGCAGCCTGTTGTCCATCGGCTCGGCCGCGGGCGTCGCCCTCATGGGGCAGGCACGCGGCCACTACACCTTTTTCCGCCACCTCGCCTGGACCCCCGTCATCGCCCTCGGGTACGCGGCCAGCATCCTGGTCCACCTCTGGATCAACGGCGACTACTTCCAGGTGCCGCCCTAGCGGCGGGCGGCCCGCCGCCTCGCCGCGCCCGGCTCCATGATCACGCCGCCCGGGGAATGGCGGAACTAGACTTTTATTAATCAATAAGTTACGTCACCAACCCGCGGGGAGCGCCGGCCCGGCCCGCCAGGCGGATTTCAGGCGCCCAGCCCAACGGCGGATACCCCCCGGCGGGGGTGATCCGGCCCTTGACCTGGAGTCAACTCCATGTTTTAGGCTGTGTCCGGTGGAGGGACGCCGGGCGTCCCGGTAGAAACTGGAGGTGAGTCCACATGGTCAGATTGGAAGGCGTCAGGGCGGGGCACGGGCCGTGGGTCCGGATCCTGGCGGCGGGGCTGGCAGCGGCCTTCGCCGCGCTGGGCCCGACGCCCGCCCGGGCCCATGACCCGGTGTTCGGGCTCGGGCCGCACGTCCTGTACAAGGGCGGCATCGAGATTGCCCCGGAGTTTCACACGGCACGGCGACCCGGGTCCCGCGAGAGCGAGCTGGGGCTGGAGCTGACCTACGGCCTGACCGGAGACTGGTCGGCAGGCATCGAGCTCCCCTATGCCCGCCGCGAGGCGGGCGCGCGGCGCAGCGGCGGGGCCGGTGACCTGCGCCTGTTCACCAAGTACCGGTTCTGGCGCCACGACCGGCTCGGGGTGCAGGAGAGCATGGCGGTGGCCCTCAAGGTGATCGCGGACACGGCGGCCGGGGGCCGCGATCCGGCCCTGGACAAGGGCGCAACGGATGCCATCGCGGGCCTGGCCTACGGCTACGAGAGCCGCCGGTGGTACCGCTGGGCCAGCGTCCGTTACCGGGCCAACGGCCGCGGCCCGGGTGGCCTGGAACGGGG
>JALSIK010000350.1 GCA_026990045.1 Chromatiales bacterium
CCGCCGTGACGAACCTGGTGACCAAGAGGAGAACCGCGGCACACGCCGAGACACGGATGATCATGGCGGGTTTCCGTCCTTCTGATGTGGGGGCTTCGTTCCTCGGGGCCTTATCGGCAGCGGCGTGGCGTGCTTGAATCCCGGCCCGGTCACCACGCCCGCGGTGGCGGACCCTCGTAATCGATACTCTCGCAGCGGAAGGGGAAGAAGGCCTGCTCCGGATGCACGGCAGCGTCTACATAGCATGGCAGTATTCCGGCACCGAAAGCAAAGCTCACGTAGGCCTGATATTCGGATGGCATCAGCCCCTGGTCGGCCGCCAGGGCCGCCGCCAGGCCGGTGATGTTCATCTTCATGCGCCGGCGCTTGAGCACTCGTTCCACTTCAAACGCCAGATGCACGTGCGGGCCGTCCGCCAACCCCAGCTCACGTGCACAAGTGAGGAGTGGGGGAATACGCTCATCTACAGCAACGATGGGGCGGCCATAGCCCGGCACGTGGCGTCGTACCCGCAATTCCTCCATCACCAGGACCTCGGGATCCTCGGCCTGCAAAGCCCGGCGAATGAAGGCAATTGCGCCGTAATTGGCTTGGCCCCCGTAGATACGGGCCTCGGTCACCGCGGTGGCGGCCGCCGCGGCCAGGGCCGCGGTGGTGCGGGCGCTGCCCCCCAGGGCCGCCACCCGGTTGTTCCACAGCCGCGGATCGGGATAGCTCACCGATAACACCCACATTTGCTCGAACAGCTTCACCTGCTCCGGCGTGAAACGCCGCCCGGTGATGCCGTAGAGCAGCAGCTCCATCCACGGCAGGGGGGCCAGGTCGTGGAGCAGGTCGCGGCCGCGGAACACCACCCGCTCGCCGGCGAACCAGGCCCCCAGGTCCGTCTCCCAGCGCCCGGCGGCCTCGGCCAGGGGCTGCCAGCGGGGCTTCACGTGGCCGCCTCCGGCCCGGCGCCGGCGGGTGTGGCCACCGGCCCGGGGTCGTCGGTGAGCACCAGGCCGTCGCGGAAGAAGGGATACTTGCGCCAGCCGTAATGGCGCTGCTCCAGGGCGTGCACCGCGGCGCCCGGCAGGCGCAGGAGCAGGAACAGCATCTCCGCCTGCTCCGGGGAAAACCCCAGGTCCACCAGCACCGCCGCCGCCGCCCCGGTCATGGCCAGGGGCGCGCCCGCCGCGGCCTCCAGCCCTGCGCGGCCATCGCGCAGGGCCTGCGCCAGTCCCCCGGGCATCACCTCCACCACGGCATCCAGGGTCTGCCGCACCGGCACGGCGCAGTCGTCGGCGTAGGGCTCGAACCCGGGCGGGTGCTCCACCGCGGGCCAGAAATCCTCGTGCCAGTGGCGCGGCGGACGGGCCAGCGTCTCCGCCCAGCCCCGGGCGTCGGCCCCGCAGCGGGCGAACACCTCGGCGGCCAGGAACACCTCGTGCGCCCCGCCGGAGACCCCGGCCCCCACCGCCAGGGCCGCCATGAGCGCCGAGGCGCCGGTGGAGCCCCCCACCCCGGCGTTCATGGCCGCGCGCACGGACAGATCCCGCGGGCCGGGGTTGGCCAGGGCGATGGCCAGCCGCTCCAGGGCCCGGGCTCGATGCGGCGCCGGCCGCTCGCCGCGGAACAACAGGTACAGGTACTCGCTCCAGCCGGCCTTGCGGATCACCTCGCCGTAGACATCGTAGCCGGCACAGCGGCAGACCCGGGCCTGGAACGGGTTGTCGGCCTCCGCCTCCTCGCTCCAGATGCGGCTGCGGACGGTCTCGCCCGCGGTCACCTCCCGCCCCTCGATGCCGCACCGCCCTGGAGGACCTTGAGCCGGGCGCTCATGGGCGGGATCTCGTCCGGGTCCACGCGCACGTCCAGCACCACCGGTCCGCCCGCCCGGGCCAGTCCGGCCAGGTCCAGCGCCGCCAGGTCGGCCGGCGATCTCACCACGTGGGCCCGCGCGCCCATGGCGCGGGCGGCGGCGGCAAAGTTCACCCGCGGCAGCTCGAACCCCACCTGCTCGGCCCCGTTGAGGCGCTGCCCGTGCCGGACCATGCCCAGGGCCGAGTCGTTGAGCACCACGAACAACAGGGACAGGCGTTCCTGCACCGCCACCGTGAGTTCCTGGCCCGACATGAGCAACGCACCGTCCCCGGTGATGCACACCACCGGCATGTCGGCCCGGGCCCGGGCCGCACCCACCGCGGCACCGATGGCCCAGCCCATGCTGGCCCACTCGGTGGCGGCCTGAAACAGCGGCACGTTCACCCCCCGCCGCCCGGATACCCGGCGGTCGAAGGGCAACAGGTAATGGATGGCCCAGACCATGCTGTTACCGGAATCCGCAAAAAACCGGGTGGCCGGCGGCAGCCGGCGGCTCAGCTCGTACATGAGCCGCTGGGGCTTGATGGGCACAGCGCCCGACTGCCATTTGCCTTCGTTGGCCAGGCGAAAGCGGCGGTGGCGCGGCCCGGTGTGCTCTGCCGCCAGGGCGTGGACCCCGGTCTCGTGTGCCGTGCCCAGGCAATCCTTCACCTGTTTCAGCACCGACGCGAACACGGCGGCCAGGTTGCCGTGCACGTGGAGGCGGGCCATGGGGGACTGATGCAGGTTGGCCCGGGACTCGTCCACGTGTACCAGCCGTTCGCTGACGAGCAGGTCCGCATCCCAGCCTTCGGTGGCCCACTCTCCGAGATTGGTTCCCGCGGCCACCACGAGGTCGGCATTGTCCGCCGCCAGGGCGCGGCGGGCATCGGCGTGACCGGCGAAGCCAAACACCCCCCGGTACAGCGGATGATAAGAATTCACCAACCCCTTGGCGTGGGGCGTGGTCACCACCTCCGCCTGCAACAACACCGCCAGCTCCAGCAGGCTGCCCACCGCCTCGGCACAGCCGGCGCCCACCACGAACACCGGATGGCGTGCCTTAATCAACAACTCAATCAAAGCCTGGACTGCCTGCTGGTCCACCTGGGCCGACGAATGAACCTGACGGGAAAGGTCGAATGACGGAGCCGATACCGGTGCGGGCGCCTTCAGAACGTCCATGGGCAGGCTGAGATGGGAAGGACCATACGGTCGCTGAAAAGCGGCCAGTATGGCCCGCGCCAGCTTGATCTCCAGTTGGGCCGGGTGACTCACCAGGGTGTTGTAGCGGGTGCAGTGGCGGAACATCCCCACGGTATCCACGCCGGTGCAGCTGCTCTCCTGCAACGCACCACGCCCGAAATTCTCCAGGGCGGTTTGTGCCGTCAACACGAGCATGGGGACTTCGTTGGCATGGGCGCTGGCCACCCCGGTGATGAGATTGGTGGCGCCGGGCCCGGTGGTGGCGAAGCAGACGCCCAGCCGCCCCGTGGCCGCGTGGTAACCGTGGGCCATGAAGGCCGCCCCGGTCTCGTGGCGCGCCACCACCGGCCGCGGACCGCCGTGGGCCATGCCCCGGGCGACGGCATTGAGGAAGGGTTCGATGGCACCGCCGGGCACGCCCCAGACGTATTCCACGCCGAGCCGGGCCAGGTAGGCGACGAGGAGATCGGCGGTGTCCGTGACCGGAATGCTGCTGCCCGCGGTCCGGCTGCGCTCCGGCCTGAGATCGTCGGGCAGCTCGCCGGACATCACGACCCCCTACGGCCGCCCGCCCCGCGCGGCCGGCAATCCGTGGCGGCGCTGCTCCACCCGTGCGGCGGATGTCCTTCGCTGGCGCAAGTCCTGGCTCCCATGTCGCCGCGACATCCCGGCCGTGGCGGGAAAATCGCTTAAACCGATGCGCCAACTATAGACACAGCCGCGCCGCCGGTGCAACCGCCGCCCCGCTGCGAAAAGCGGCGCGGTTCACACTCCTGGAAACAGGGTCAGGATGCCGCGGTATCGCCGCCGGGGTCGGCCGCGGGCTCCGGCGCGATGCGCGGCAGCCACAGGGTGAAGGTGGACCCCTCCCCTTCCACCGACTCCACCCCGATGTCCCCCCCCAGCATGACGGCGAAGCGCCGCGACAGGGCCAGCCCCAGGCCGGTGCCCTCGTACTTGCGGGCGGAGGAATCGTCCACCTGGACGAAATCCTGGAACAGGCGCCGGCGGCCTTCCTCCGACATGCCGATGCCGGTGTCCTCCACGATGAAGGCCACCCCGTCGCGATCGCCGCGCCTCTCCGCCTGGACCCGGAACGTCACCCGCCCCTCCGAGGTGAACTTGGCCGCGTTGCTCAGCAGGTTGAGCAGGGCCTGGCGGATCTTGAGCTCGTCCGAGTCCATGTCCCCGATGTCCTCGGGGCATTCGACTACGAACTCGTTGCGGTTTTTCTGCATCAGCGTCTCGCTCATCCCCACCGTCTCCTGGACCAGCTTGGTCACGGCGAAGGTCTGCCGGTGGATCTCCATCTTGCCCGCCTCGATCTTGGACAGGTCCAGGATGTTGCTGATGAGCGACAGCAGGTGGTGGCCGGCACCGGCGATCTTTTCCAGGTCGTCCAGCAGCTCCTCGTTGCCCGCCTCGCGGGCGTCGTCGCACAGCAGCTCGCTGTAGCCGATGATGGCATTGAGCGGGGTGCGCAGCTCGTGGCTCATGTTGGCGAGGAACCGGCTCTTGGTGCGGCTGGCCTCCAGGGCCGCGTCGCGCGCCCGGCGCAGCTCCTCGGTGCGCCGGGCCACCCGGCGCTCCAGCTCCTCGTTCTGGTTGCGCAGGGCCCGGTCCCGGGCCTCCAGGGCCTCCATCATGACGTTGAAGGCCTCCACCATTTCCCGGATCTCGCGGGGGCCCGCCTTGCGCGCGCGCAGGCCCCGGGCCCCGTCCTGGGCCTGGTGCATGGTGGCCGCCAGCTCCTGCACCGGGACCGTCATGCGGCGGGTGATGACCAGCAACAGGAGCATGAGGACCCCGGCCACCAGGATCACCACCGCGTAGTTGGTCCGCCTCAGGTCCTGGGTCATGCGATCCAGGATGCCCTTGGACACCACCACCGCCACGTAGCCCAGCAAGGCCGGTTCCACCGGCTGGGTCTCGAACGGGGAATCGGGATCGGTCGCGGGCTCGCCGTGGGCGGGCGCGACGAAGTACCACGCGGCCTCGTTCTCGCGCACCAGCCGCACCTGCCGGGGCCAGGTCCCCCGGGGCACCAGGTCCACCTGGCCGGAGCGCAGCAGGAGGCTGCCATCGACGCGGTACAGGGCCACCCCCACCACGCCGGGGAAACCCCGCACGCTGTCCACCACCTGGCGGGCATTCTCGGGGCTGTCGTACAGGAACGCCAGGCCGCTGTTGCGGGCCACGGTGCGGGTGAGCGTGCGGCCCTGCTCCACCAGGTTGGTGCGCACGGTCTCGCGGGTGAGGTGTGCGATGACGGTGGAGGACACCACCGCCAGCACGGCGATGGCACCGAAGACCACGGTGAGCAGCTGGGTCTGGAAACGGGTGGGCGCCAGCCGGCGCAGCCAGCGCCGGGTGACGGCCCGGAGGCGCCGCAGGGCGCGGCGCCACGCCGGCAGCCCGGGCGTGGCCAGGGCCCTCTCGGCCTCCATTTCCGGCTGGGTCTGCGCCATGCACGCCCCTCCCCGTTGCACCGCGCCACCGGCCCGCGCCGGCGGCACCCCGGCCTGTTGTCCGGCCCCCTTCCATATCGGTTCCAAGGCCGGCGGGTTTAGCAGGCTGTTCTCAACAGGATGTTGAAAAAGGGCGTCCTGGCCTTTTTCAACGCGCCGAACCCGGCGCAGGTCCGGGTTCGGCTACGCCGAATCAAGCGTTTACACGCATGATTCGCGGGCGGGGCATCCCTGCCCCGCCATATCAGGCTGTTTTTCAACAGCCTGTTAAACAGCCCGGCTGATATTGGCCCGTTTTCGCGCAGGGGAAAACCGGCCCGCCGGCGGCGGAAGGCGCCGGCGGCGGCCGCACCCCGGCCGTCAGCCCACCCAGCCGGCGATGGTGAGCAGGGCGATGGCGGCGAGCCAGACCAGGAACGCGCGCCGGGCCAGGGCCAGGGCGCCGGCCACCGCCTCCCACTCTTCCTCCACGCCCGCGGTCTCGGGCTCCAGGGCCCCGGCGCCGGCGTCCGCCACCAGGGCATCGCCCTCGCGGGTGAGCCAGGTCTCCAGGCTGCGGACGCGGGAGACGGTGTCCACGAAGCTGCCGGCCAGGGCGAAGGCCGCCACCTCCAGCCGGGTCCCGGGCCAGTCCAGGATGCGGCCCAGCCACGCCGCCGCCTCGGCATAACCCGTCCCCAGGGCGCCGCCGCCGGACCGGGCCAGGCAGGCGGCGCGGTAGAGGGCCGCCCCCACGGGCCCGAGCACCAGGAACCAGAACAGCACCCCCAGCAGGCGCCGGTGGAGCTGGACGAAGATGGCCCGGCGCACCGCCACGGCCATCTGCACCGGGTCGGCGGGGGGATCGGCCTCGATGATGGCGGCCGCGGCCTGGCGGGCGGCGGCGGCGTCCCCGCGGCGGGCGGCGTCGAGGTAGGACTCCACGTCCTGGTTCAGATCACCGGGTCCGAAGGTGTAAACCAGCACCAGGACCGCGAAGGGAAAACTGAGCAGCCAGCCGGCGGCGTCCAGCAGTGCCCAGGCCAGCCACACCGCCAGGGTCACGCCGCCCACCACCAGCGCCACCCCGCCCGGGCCGTCGCGGAAGGGGCGTCCTTCCAGCACATTCCAGACCACGGTGCGGTAACGGTCGAACCAGTCCAGCCGGCGCCAGTCGCGGACGGCATCCACGAAGTGCTCCAGCAGCAGTGCAAGCAGTACGGCGATGAGAGTCATGGCACGGGTCGTCGGTCCGGGTGGTCCCCGCCCGGTGCGGATGGGGCACAGCCTATCACAGGCGTCCTCCCGGCGGGTGCCCCGGCCCGCGCAGGGCCAGCCGGAGGCCGGCGCGCAGGCGCGCCCAGTCGAAGGCCGGGCCGGGGTCGGTCTTGCGGCCGGGGGCGATGTCGCAGTGGCCCACCACCCGCTCCGGCGTGATGGCGGGATAGGCCCGCATGAGGGCGGCCAGCACCCGCGGCAGGCACGCGTACTGGGCCTCGGCGTAGGGGGTCTCGTCGGTGCCCTCCAGCTCGATGCCGATGGAAAAGTCGTTGCACGCGGTGCGGCCGCCGAAGCGGGACTCGCCCGCGTGCCAGGCCCGCCGGTGAAACGGCACGTACTGCACCACCTCGCCGTCGCGGCGGATGAGCAGGTGGCTGGAGACCTTCATCCCGGCGATCTCCGCGAAGCAGGAATGGGCCGCCGGGTCCAGGCGGTTGGTGAACAGGGCGTCGATGTGGGGCCCGCCGAACTCCCCCGGCGGCAGGCTGATGCCGTGGATGACCACCAGGTCGATGGCGCAATGCGCGGGCCGCTCGTCGCAGTTGGGCGACGGGCACTGGCGCGCGGCGTCCAGCAGGCCGCTGGCGGGATCCACCTCCATGGCACTCAGCCGGACTGCTGGAGATGCAGGCCCTTGAGCACCATGTCGGTGAAGCTCACCACGCCCACCACCTCGCCGTCGCGGTCGATGACCGGTGCCCGCGACAGGTCGAAGCGCGAGAACAGCCGCGCGCAGTAGCGGATATCCATCATGGGGTCCACGCTGATGACCGGCTTGCTCATGACCTCGTAGACGTTGACCCGGTCCGGGGCCTTGTCCCGGGCCAGGACCTGGCGGGCGATGTCCGACAGCAGGAGGATGCCGTACTCGTCGTCCTCGTGACGCTTCTTGACGATGAGGCACTTGGTCTCCACGTGCTTCATCTTGCGCATGGCATCGGCGATGGTCTCGAGGCCGTCGATGAGATCCACCTCGGTCTTCATGACGTCCCGCACCCGGATGACCTTGCGTTCGCTCATATCTCTTCCTCCACCACCTCGCTCAGCCGCGCCACCTGGTGGGCCACGCCGACGGCGTCCTCCACGTCGATCTGGAAGGCGATGCCGGTGCCCGGCGCCTGGTCGAACTCGCCCACCTCCGCGATGCGCTCCAGGATCTTGCGGCTCAGGTGTTCCTCCACCAGGAAGAACAATACATCACGCGCGGTCTCCAGCGACAGGCCGAAGAAGGTCCGGGCCTGTTCCAGGCCCTCGCCGCGCGCGTGGTTGATGACGGTGGCCCCGGTGGCGCCGCAGTCCCGTGCCGCCCGCAGCACGGCCTCGGTCTTGCGATCCTCCACCAGGGCGATGATGAGCTTGAAGTGCATGGCGGCCTCCTCCTAGCGTTGTGCCCGCCGGGCGCGCCACCGGCCCAGCTGGGCGTAGCCCATGACGGTCATGATGGGAAAGAGGACGGCGAAGGCGATGAGGCCGAAGCCGTCGATGATGACGCTGCGCCCCGGCACCGTGCCCGCCAGGCCCAGCCCCAGGGCGGTGACCAGCGGCACCGTGACCGTGGACGTGCTCACGCCGCCGGAGTCGTAGGCCAGCGGAATGATGGCCCGGGGCGCGAACACCGTCTGGGCCAGCACCACCACGTAGGCGGCGATGATGTACCAGTGCAGCGGGGTGCCGGTGACGATGCGGAACGTCCCCAGCGCGATCCCCGCGCCCACGCCCAGGGCCACGGCGATGCGCAGGCCCCAGGGATTGATGGTGCCGCCCGAGACCACCTCGGCCTTGATGGCCACGGCAATGAGGGCCGGCTCGGCGATGGCGGCCGAGAAGCCCAGCAGCAAGCCGAACAGGTAGACCCAGTAATAATCGGACCAGCCCAGCGCCATTCCCTCGCGGTGGGTGACGCCGTGGAGAAAGGCTGGATCGGTGAGCTGGCGGGCCATGAGCTCGCCCAGCGGGAACAGGGCCTCCTCCAGCCCCACCAGGAACAGGGCCAGGCCCAGCAGCACGTAGGCCGTGCCCTGGAGCATGCGCCGCAGGTTGGGCAGGGGCCGGCGGATCACCACCAGCTGGAAGAACAGGATGACGGCCAGGATGGGCAGCACGTCCACCAGCGTGGAACGCACCGCGTCGGTCACCAGCACCAGGAACTCCATTCAGATCACCATGCCGTAGGCCATGACGAAGATCATGGGGGTCAGCGAGGCGAAGGCGATGAGGCCGAAACCGTCCACCATGGGGTTGCGTCCCCGGATGCTGCTGGCCAGGCCCACCCCCAGGGCGGTGACCAGCGGCACCGTGATGGTGGACGTGGTCACCCCGCCCGAATCATAGGCGATGCCCACGATCTCGGGCGGCGCGAAGGCGGTCATGATCACCACCCCGGCGTAGCCCCCGACGATGAGCCAGTGCAGCGGCCAGCCCTTGAGGATCCGGATCACGCCCAGCACGATGGCCACCCCCACCGACAGCGCCACCGCCAGGCACAGGCCGCCGGCGTAGCGCTCCATGGCCGCCGCCTCGCGGGCGATGAGCCCCGCCTCCGCCGCGGCCTCCGCCGCCTTGCCCGCCACCGCGATGAGGGCCGGTTCCGCCACCGTGGTGCCGAAGCCCAGGGCGAAGGCGAACGCCAGCAGCCAGAACAGGCTGCCCTTGCGGGCGAAGGCGTGGGCCAGGGCCTCGCCGATGGGAAACAGCCCCATTTCCAGCCCGCGCACGAACAGGGTCAGCCCCGCCACCACCAGCAGGGTGCCGGCCACCAGCCGCCCCAGCTGGGGGATGGGCTGCTGCAGCACCACGAGCTGGAAGAAGCCGATGACCAGCAGGATGGGCAACAGGTCGCGCACACTGTCCAGCAGCGACTTGCCCAGTCCGTCCAACGGTGACTTCACTGCCGGCCCTGCTCCTCCCCTGCCTCCGGCACAGGTTACCCCATCGCGGCCGCGGTGCAAGCGGCGCCGGATGCCCGTACAATGCCGCTCGTCGCGCCACCGCCACGGGGGAAGACCGCGGAGCATGGACACCTACCTGGCCGTACTGGCCCGGATCCACGACCACGTCTGGGGCCCGCCCATGCTGGTGCTGCTGGTGGGCACCGGGCTGTATCTCACCCTGGGCCTGCGCGGGCTCACGGTCCGGCGGCTGGGCACCGCCTTCGCCCTGCTGTGGCGCGGGCGCCGCAGCACGGCGGCGGGCGACCTCAGTCCCTTCAACGCCCTGATGACGGCGCTGGCCGCCACCGTGGGCACCGGCAACATCGCCGGCGTGGCCACCGCCATCGCCACGGGCGGCCCCGGGGCGGTGTTCTGGATGTGGGTCACGGCCGTGGTGGGCATGGCCACCAAGTACGCCGAGGCGGTGCTGGCGGTGCGCTACCGCGAGACCGATATCCGCGGCCGCTTCCAGGGCGGACCCATGTACTACATCAAGAACGGCCTGGGACCGCGCTGGCGCTGGCTGGCCGGGACCTTCGCCCTCCTGGGCACGGTGGCGGCGTTCGGCATCGGCAACACGGTGCAGGCCAACTCGGTGGCCGACGTGGTGCAGCAGTCGCTGGGGGGCGCGCCGTTGACCACCGGGCTGGTGCTGGCGGCGGGCACCGGCCTGGTCATTCTCGGCGGCGTGCGCTGGATCGGCGCGGTGGCCGGGCGCCTGGTGCCGTTCATGGCCGTGGCCTACGTGGGCGGGGCGCTGGTCATCATCGCCCTGCAGGCCGACCGCGTGCCCGCCGCCCTGGCCATGATCGTGGGCGACGCCTTCACCGGCACCGCCGCCACCGGCGGCTTCCTCGGCGCCGGCGTGTGGGCCGCCATCCGCTTCGGCGTGGCGCGGGGGGTGTTCTCCAACGAGGCCGGGCTGGGCACCGCGCCCATCGCCCACGCCGCCGCCCGCACCGCGGACCCGGTGCGGCAGGGCTTCATCGCCATGCTGGGCACCTTCATCGACACCCTGGTCATCTGTACCATGACCGCGCTGGTGATCATCCTCTCCGGCGCCTGGACCGGCACCGACCCGGCCACCGGCGAGGGCTACACCGGCGCGGCGCTGACCTCGGTGGCCTTCGACGGGGCCCTGGCCGGCGTCGGGGGCACCCTGGTCGCCCTGGGCCTGGCGCTGTTCGCCTACACCACCCTGCTGGGCTGGAGCTTCTACGGGGAACGCTGCGCGGAATACCTGTGGGGGGTGGGCGCCATCGTGCCGTACCGGGTCCTGTGGATCCTGGCCATCCCCCTGGGCGCCGTGGCCGAGCTGGACCCCCTGTGGGCGCTGGCGGACATCCTCAACGGGCTCATGGCCATCCCCAATCTCGCCGCCCTGCTCCTGCTCTCGCCGGTGGTGTTCGCCCTCACCCGCGAGCACCTGGCCCGCGGGGGGCGGCCATGAGGGACCCGGCCGCGGCCCGGGCCCGGCTGGGGCTGGACGCCGAAACCATCGAAGCCCAGGTGGCCGCGGCCCTGGCCGAGGACGTGGGCAGCGGCGACGTCACCGCCGCCCTGGTGCCCGACCGCCCGGCCCGCATGCGGCTGCTGGCCCGGGAGGCCGGCGTGCTGTGCGGCCGCGACTGGTTCGCGTGCGCCTTCCGCCTGCTGGCCCCCGACGCCGGGATCGCCTGGGCCCGCGGGGACGGGGACCGCTTCGCCGCCGGCGAGACCCTGGCCCAGGTGCGCGGCCCGGCCCGGGCCCT
>JALSIK010000351.1 GCA_026990045.1 Chromatiales bacterium
TGGTCGGGCGCAACGACCCGGGCTTCGTCCACAACGGCCCGCTGGCCGGGCTGGTGGCGGTGTGCGCGGGCTCCGACATCATGCACCCGGTGGGGGCGCTGGTGACCGGTGCGGTGGCCGGGGCCCTGTTCGTGTGGACCTTCACCCTGTGCCACAACAAGTGGCGCATCGACGACGTGCTGGGGGTCTGGCCCCTGCACGGCCTGTGCGGGGCCTGGGGCGGCGTCGCCGCCGGGATCTTCGGGCTCGAGGCCCTGGGCGGGCGCGGCGGCGTCACCTTCGCCGCCCAGCTCGCCGGCACCGCGGCGGGCGTGGCCATCGCCCTGGCGGGCGGGTTCCTGGTCTACGGCCTGCTCAAGGCCACCGTGGGCATCCGCCTGGGACCGGAGGACGAGTTCCAGGGGGCCGATCTCTCCATCCACAAGATCGCCTCGGAGTCCGTGGTGGACTGAGCCCGGGCGCGGCCCCGGCGGTGGCGGGGGCGGGGGAAAAATGCTAAGTTTTCCCGCCCCTTCCATCCCCGGACCGCGCTGATGCCCGGCAAGCTCCACATCCGCACCTTCGGGTGCCAGATGAACGAATACGACACGGCGCGCATGGCCGACGCGCTGGCGGCCTCCCACGGCCTGGAACTCACCGACGACCCGGGCGCGGCCGACGTGCTGCTGCTCAACACCTGCTCGGTGCGGGAAAAGGCCCAGGAGAAGGTGTTCTCGGAGCTGGGCCGGTGGCGGCCGCTGAAGGCGGCGCGGCCGGAGGTGATCATCGGCGTGGGCGGCTGCGTGGCCAGCCAGGAGGGCGAGGCCATCCTGCGGCGGGCGCCCCACGTGGACCTGGTGTTCGGGCCCCAGACCCTGCACCGGCTGCCGCAGATGATCGACGAGGTGCGGGCCCGCCGCCGGGCGGTGGTGGACGTGAGCTTTCCCGAGATCGAGAAGTTCGACTGCCTGCCGCCGCCGCGGGTGGAGGGGCCCACCGCCTACGTCTCGGTGATGGAGGGCTGCTCCAAGTACTGCACCTTCTGCGTGGTGCCCTACACCCGGGGCGAGGAATTCTCGCGCCCCCTCGACGACGTGCTGGCCGAGGTGGCGGAGCTGGCCGCCCGCGGCGTGCGCGAGGTGACCCTGCTGGGCCAGAACGTCAACGCCTACCGCGGCGCCATGCACGACGGCGACCGCGCCGACCTCGCCCTGCTCATCCACTACCTGGCCGCCATCGACGGCATCGACCGCATCCGCTTCACCACCTCGCACCCGCTGGAGATGAGCGACAGCCTCATCGAGGCCTTCGCCGAGGTGCCGGAGCTGGTGGGCCACCTGCATCTCCCGGTGCAGTCGGGCTCGGATCGCATCCTGGCCCTGATGAAGCGCGGCCACTCGGTGCTGGAGTACCTGTCCATCGTGCGCCGGCTGCGCCAGGCGCGGCCCGGGCTGCAGATTTCTTCGGATTTCATTGTGGGCTTTCCCGGCGAGACCGAGGCCGACTTCGAGGCCACACTGGCGCTGGTGGAGAAGGTGGGGTTCGACCATTCCTTCTCGTTCATCTACAGCCCGCGCCCGGGCACGCCGGCGGCGGCGCTGCCCGACGACGTGCCGCCGGAGGTCAAGAAGGCCCGGCTGGCG
>JALSIK010000352.1 GCA_026990045.1 Chromatiales bacterium
AGGTGCAGGGGAGGGCTGCCCTGGGCGATCCGTTTGGGATCGAAGCGGAACAGCGGCCAGTGCCCGCTCTTGACCGCGAGCTGTTGCTGGCGGTGGTTGTGGGAGAGATCCACGCCGTGGGCGATGCAGGGCGAGTAGGCGATGATCAGCGAGGGGCCCGGATGGGCCTCGGCCTCGAGGAAGGCGCGCAGGGTCTGCACGTCCCTGGCGCCGTAGGCCACGTGGGCCACGTAGACGTTTTCGTAGTCCATGGCCAGCAGGGCCAGATCCTTCTTCTGGGTGGGCTTGCCGCCGGCGGAGAACTTGGCCACGGCCCCCAGCGGGGTGGCCTTGGAGGTCTGGCCGCCGGTGTTGGAGTAGACCTCGGTATCGAGCACCAGGATGTTGACATCGCGGCCGGCGGCGAGCACGTGATCCAGGCCGCCGTAGCCGATGTCGTAGGCCCAGCCGTCGCCGCCGATGATCCAGACCGAGCGCCGGGCGAACACGTCGGCCAGCTCCAGCAGGTGGAGGGCGTCCGCATCGTCGATGACACCCAGGGCCGCCTTGAGCCGGGCGATGCGCTCGCGCTGTTCATATAGCCCCGCCTCGGTGGACTGATCGGCGTGCAGCAAACCGTCCACCAGATCGGCGTCGAGCCGCTGACGCAGGCGCAGCAGCAGCTCGCGGGCCTGTGCGATCTGATGATCCAGGGCCACGCGCATGCCGAAGCCGAACTCGGCATTGTCCTCGAACAGGGAGTTGTTCCAGGCCGGCCCACGGCCATCGGGGTTGATGGTCCAGGGCGTGGTGGGCAGGTTGCCGCCATAGATGGACGAGCAGCCGGTGGCATTGGCCACCAGCATGCGATCGCCGAACAGCTGGCTGGCCAGGCGGATGTAGGACGTCTCGCCGCAGCCCACGCAGGCGCCGGAGAACTCGAACAGGGGCTGCATGAGCATGGCGCCCTTGAGGGTGGTCACCTTGATTTGCCGCCGGTCGTATTCGGGCAGGCCGAGGAAGAAGCGCCAGTTGTCGCGCTCCTGCTCGCGCAGCGGCGCCTGCGGGGCCATGTTGAGCGCCTTGCGGCTGGCGTTGGACTTGTCGCGGATGGGACAGATGTCCACGCACAGGGTGCAGCCGGTACAGTCCTCGGGGGCCACCTGGTAGGCGATACGCAGGCCGGCCGGGAAATCCTTGCCACGCACCGGGGCGGACTTGAAGGTGGGCGGGGCGTTTTCCAGCAGCGCCGCGGGGAAGATCTTGCTGCGGATGGCGCTGTGCGGGCAGACCAGGGGGCACTTGCCGCACTGGGTGCACAGCTCGGCGTCCCAGACCGGGATCTCCAGGGCCAGGTTGCGTTTCTCCCAGGCCGCGGTGCCCAGGGGAAAGGTGCCATCGGCGGGGAGTTTGCTCACGGGAATGGCGTCGCCGCGACCGGCGATGATCTCGCCGGTCACCTCCACCACGAAGCGCGGCGCCTCGGGCGGCACCGGCGGGCAAAGATCGTGCTCGGCGGTCACCGTTGCCGGCACCGCTATCTCGTGCAGGCCGGCCAGGGCCGCGTCGATGGCCCGGAAGTTCGTCTCCACGATGCGCCGGCCCTTTTTGCCGTAGGTCTGCTCAACGGCGC
>JALSIK010000353.1 GCA_026990045.1 Chromatiales bacterium
GCACGCCCACCCAGCACGCCGAGGAGATCAAGATCAAGTACGCCTGCGCCCTGACCCAGCTGGCCTCGCCCGAGGAGACCATCGAGGTGCCCAGCGTGGGCGACCGTCCGCCGCGGCGCCTGGCGCGCCAGACCCTGGCCGAGGTGGTGGAGCCCCGCTACGAGGAGCTCTACACCCTGATCCAGGCCGAGCTGCGCCGCTCCGGGTTCGAGGACCTGTGCGCCGCCGGCATCGTGATCACCGGCGGCAGCAGCAAGATGGAGGGCGCGGTGGACCTGGCCGAGGAGGTGTTCCACATGCCGGTGCGCCTGGGCACGCCGCAGGCGGTGTCGGGCCTGGCCGACATCGTGCGCAATCCCATCTATTCCACCGGCGTGGGGCTGCTGCTGTTCGGCCACCACAACCGGGCCCTGCGCGAGGCCGAGGCGCGCATGGGCGGCGGCTTCCGGGGCGTGTGGCGGCGCATGAAGAGCTGGTTCCAGGGCAATTTCTGATGGCGGTTTTTTCGCGGCCGGATCGCGTGCCGGCACGCAACGAGAGCAAGGGTTCAACGGACACTGGTGTCAGTGAGGAGGGGTAGACGATGTTCGAACTGATGGACACGCACGGCCAGAGCGCCGTGATCAAGGTGATCGGCGTGGGCGGCGGCGGCGGCAACGCCGTGGAGCACATGGTGGAGCAGAACCTGGAGGGAGTGGACTTCATCTGCGCCAACACCGACGCCCAGGCCCTCAGGAGCCTGCGCTGCCGCACCGTGCTGCAGCTGGGCGGCTCCATCACCAAGGGGCTGGGCGCCGGCGCCAATCCCGAGGTGGGCCGGCAGGCGGCGATGGAGGACCGCGAGCGCATCCAGGAGGTGCTGGCCGGTGCCGACATGGTCTTCATCACCGCCGGCATGGGCGGCGGCACCGGCACCGGCGGCGCCCCCATCGTGGCCCAGATCGCCAAGGAGCTGGGCATCCTAACGGTGGCGGTGGTGACCAAGCCGTTCCCGTTCGAGGGCAAGAAGCGCATGGACGTGGCCATGAGCGGCATCGAGGAGCTCAAGCAGCACGTGGACTCGCTCATCACCATTCCCAACGAGAAGCTGCTCACGGTGCTGGGCGGCCAGGTGACGCTGCTGGACGCCTTCCGTGCCGCCAACGACGTGCTGCTGGGCGCGGTGCAGGGCATCGCCGAGCTCATCACCCGGCCGGGCCTCATCAACGTGGACTTCGCCGACGTGCGCACGGTGATGTCGGAGATGGGCATGGCCATGATGGGCTCGGGCAAGGCCTCGGGCAGCGACCGGGCGCGGGAGGCGGCCGAGGCCGCGGTGCGCAGCCCGCTGCTGGAGGACGTCAACCTAGCCGGGGCCCGCGGCATCCTGGTCAACGTCACCGCCGGCATGGACATGGCCATCGGCGAGTTCGAGGAGGTGGGCAACACGGTCAAGGCCTTCGCCTCGGAGAACGCCACCGTGGTGGTGGGCACCGTCATCGACCCAGACATGACCGACGAGCTGCGGGTGACGGTGGTGGCCACCGGCCTGGGGCGGGAGGCGCCGGCCGCCGCCCGACCCGACCGGCTCGCGGTGGTGCCCAACGCCAACGGCGAGGTGGACTACGAGCAG
>JALSIK010000354.1 GCA_026990045.1 Chromatiales bacterium
GTCGTAATGGAACGCGGAATGACGGATGCGGTTCAGCTTGTGCCGCCGCGACAGGCGGTAGAACCGGCGCAGCTCGCGCGTCGCCCGCCTGGCGCTGGCGCACCGGATGAGATGCCGGTGCAGGGCATTGCAGTAGCGGCCCGCGAACTCGCTGGCCCGGGTGTAACGTTCCCGTTCCTCGGCACCCAGGGCCGGGTCGAAACCGGCATCCTCGAACAGGATGGCGTGCAGGGCCTCGGGCAGGCGCCCGCCCCGCTGCTCCGCCAGCAGGGACGCGGCCATGACGTACTTGTCCACCTCCGCCTGCAGTTCCAGCTCGAAGCGGCTCACCGGACGGTCGTGGCGTGCGTTCCACACCAGGTACACGAAGTGGCTGACCCCCTCCAGGGCGGTCCAGAACGCGCCGAGATTGCCCTCGTGCAGGCGCCGCGCCGGCGAATCCGCTTCCAGGGCATCCAGCAGGTCGCGATCCAGGAACAGGGACAGGGACAGCTCGTCGTCCTGCTGGTGGACCAGCAGCTTCTCGGGCACCGCCCTCGCGCCGGGCCCGGTGTCCAGGGCCGCAGCGAGGTGCGGATCCGTGATGAGGAAGGCATCCACGTCACAGGCGGTGCGGACCTCGTAGAGGTCCTCCAGCCGCTGCTGCAGTTCACGGGGCTGCATGATGGTGCTCCTGCGCGGCTCCGGACCGGCCGGCGCCCTGCCACCATTATATCGGTCCCGGCGGCGGCTGTCTGAAGGGGCTCAGGCCTTCATGGTGGTACGCAGCAGGGCCCGGAGTTCCTCCAGGGAGCGGGTGTTGATGACATGGGCCGGCTCCAGCCAGCCGCGCTGGGCCTGGTGGACACCATATATCAGGTTGCCGAAATCGTCGCCGTGGTGGCCGTCGCTGTTGACGGCCACGAGCACCCCGGCGTCGCGCGCCATGCGGCAGTGGATGTCGTTGAGGTCGAGCCGGGTGGGCTGGGCGTTGACCTCGAGAAAGCAGGGCCGGACCCGCGCCTGCTCGATGACGCGTTCCATGTCCACCTCGTAGGGCGGCCGCTCCTGCAGCAGGCGCCCCGTGGGATGGGCCAGGATGGAGAAGTACGGGTGCTCCATGGCGCGCAGGATGCGCCGGGTCTGCTTCTCCCGCGACAGGCCGAAGTGGTCGTGCACCGCGCCCACCACCAAGTCCAGGCGGGCCAGCACGTGGTCGGGCAGGTCCAGCCGGCCGTCCTCCAGGATGTCCACCTCCAGCCCCTTGAGCAGGGTGATGCCCTCGAGCTTGTCGTTGAGGCGGTCGATCTCGTCGAGCTGGGCCAGCAGCCGCTTCTCGTCCAGGCCCCGGGCCACGGCCAGGTGCCGGGAATGATCGGTGATGGCGACGTACTCCAGGCCCGCCGCCCGCGCCGCCCGGGCCATGGCGGCCAGGTCCTGGCGGCCGTCGGTGGCCCTGGTGTGCACATGGAGATCGCCGCGGAGGTCGGACAGTGTCACCAGCCGCGGCAGCCGGCCCTCCTGCGCAGCCTCGATCTCGCCCCGGTTCTCGCGCAGGGGCGGCGGGATCTCGGGCAGGTCCACGCTGGCATAGACCTCGGCCTCGGTCCTGCCCGCGATGCGCTCGTC
>JALSIK010000355.1 GCA_026990045.1 Chromatiales bacterium
CCAGGAGGGCCCGCAGCAGGGTGCTCTTGCCGGAACCGCTGCTGCCCATGATGACCATGATCTCGCCCCGGCGCACCTGCAGGTGGACGTCATGCAGGACCTCGCGCGGGCCGTAGCTCACGCACAGGTCGCTCACCTCGATGACGACCTCGGCGGGCTCGGGTGGCACGGGGGCGGGCGCGGACATGTCAGCGGTTCATGAACCAGGTGAAGACCAGGTCGGCGACCAGGATCAGGCTGATGGCCATGACCACCGAGCGGGTGGTGGCCCGGCCCACGCCCTCGGCGCCGCCGCGGACCTGGAAGCCGTTGACCAGTCCCACCAGGGCGATGATGAGCCCGAACACCACGCTCTTGAACAGGCCCTGGAGGATGTCCTTGGCCTGAAGCACGTCGAGGCTGCGCTGGGCGTAGACGCCGAGGCTGAGGTCCATCTCCATGGCCGCGTAGATGCCGCCGCCCAGCAGGCCGGTGATGTCGCCGAGAACGGTGAGCGCGGGCACCATCACCAGCATGGCGATGATCACCGGGGCGGCCAGGTGGCGCACGGGATTGATGCCGATGACGCGCAGGGCGTCGATCTCCTGGTTTTCCACCATGGTGCCGATGCGGGCCGCCACCGCGGAGCCCGAGCGCCCGGCCACCACGATGGCGACGATGAGGCAGGCGAACTCGCGCGTGATGGACAGGGCGATGCCCAGCACCACCTGGGCCTCGGCGCCGAAGGTGCGCAGGGTCTCGATGCCCTGGATGGCCAGCATCATGCCCACGGTGAACGTGAGCACGGCGGTGATGGGGATGGCGTCGATGCCGATGGCGCGGGCCTCCCGGAACACCGCCCGCAGCTGCACCGGCTGCCGGCGGCGCGGCCCCGCCACCAGCCAGTAGCAGCCCTCGGCCAGCAGGCTGGCGGCATAGCCCAGCTCCTCCAGCCCCCGCACCACGGTGCGGCCCGCGTGTTCGACCAAACGGCGGAGAGAGGAGGCCCTAGTTGTGGCGGTCACTGCGGAGGCGGTCTTCGACACTGTCGTGAATGGCGAAGACGCGGTCCAGCCTCGCCAGTTCCAGCACCTGCCGGACCGGCCCGTGCACCCCCACCAGTCCGAACTTGAGATCCATGCTGCGGGCGAGCTGCAGGCCCTCCACCAGGGTGGCGATGCCCGAGCTGTCCATGTAGCTGACGCCGGACAGGTCCACCAGCACGTTGCAGCGCCCGTTGAGGTACTTGAGGATCTCGTCGCGCACCCTTGGAGAATAGTGCATATCCACCTCGCCCGCGAGGCGGATCACGGTGTAGGGGCCCTCGACCGCGGCTTCAATGTGCATCGCCGTTCCCCCGCTCGCCCAGGAGCTTGCGCATCTCCAGCACGTTGCCCTTCTTGGAGCCGGTGGGCAGGAAGGCCCAGTGGTCCATCACCTGGCTGATGAGCTGGACCCCGAGGCCGCCGGGCCGGATTTCCTCCAGGCTGCGGCCACGGACGCAGTCGGCGTCCACGCAGGGCGCGAAGTCCACGATGCGCACCACCAGCTCGTCGCCCTGGCGGCTGACGCGCAGCACGATGTCGCCCTCGCGGGTGCGGCCGTAGGCGTGCTGGATGATG
>JALSIK010000356.1 GCA_026990045.1 Chromatiales bacterium
CTTCCCGTCATCCCAACGTAGGTCGGCTTGAGCGCAGCGAAAGCCGACGCCCGGGTGGTGTTCCCGGCGGCATCGCTGCGCGGTGCCGCCCTACGGGCTGGGTCAACGCGGACACGTGGAGCACCAGACATCCGGAAGCCGCATGGGGCGGGACGGCGAAGCCGCCGCGCCGGGCGTGATTTCAAACGGGTTTCAGACCTTGTGCCCGGTGTAGGCGTGCACGGCGCGGCGGCCGCGGGTGATCTTTCCCAGCTCTCCGGCCAGGCGCTCCCGGGCCTCCTCGCCCAGGCGGATGAGTTCCCGGTCCATGCGCAGCACCTCGCGCAGGCGGGCGGCGGCCTGGGCCATTTCCTCGGGGGAACGGGGCCGGGCGAACAGCCGCTGCAGCAGGGCGTCGCGCCGCTGCTGGATGCCGGCGGCCGCCTGCCACTCGTCGGCGGCGGCGCGGGCGGTCATGTCCCGGGTGAGTTCCAGCACCCGGTCGATGGCGGCGGTGAAGGAGGCGTCGCCCATGCCGGCCCCTCAGCGCCCCGCCACCTCGCCGGCGGCGGCGGCCACCCGGCGCACGGCGGCCTCGGGCTGTTCGGCGATGGCGTCCCAGGCGGTCTTGATGGCGCCCATGAGCCGCCCCACCTCGTCCAGGATGCCCACGTCGTCGTTGAGGTTGGCCTCCAGCAGGCGCCGGCACATGTAATCGTAGAGGCCCTCCAGGTTCTGCGCGATCTCGCCCCCGGCCTCCTTGTCCAGCGCCGCGCGCAGGCCGTCGATGATGGAGATGGCGAGGCCGATGTACTCGCCCTTGCGCGCGGTCTCGCCGCGGCTCATGTGCCCCTTGGCCGCGGCGATGCGGTCCAGCGCCCCTTCCATGAGCATCTGCACCAGGCGGTGAGGCGTGGCGTCCTCGATGCCGGTGCGGGTGCCCACCTGGGCGTACTGCTTCATGGCTTTGCTGGCGTTGGGATTCATGGACCTGCTTCTCCGTTCTTCGGTTCAGTGCCTGTCTCTCATATCGGCGCCCGGCGGCGAAACGTTACCGCTACCGGGTGCCGCCGGTCTGGCGGGCCCCGGGCAGCGACCCGAGCTGCTGGGCCAGGTAGGTGCTGGTGGACTGGAGCTGGGCCAGCAGGGTGTCCAGCGCGGTGAACTGGGCCAGCAGGCGCTGCTCCAGCCGGTCCAGGCGCTCCGACAGCTTCTCCCTCTCCTCGCCGATGTCCGCGATGTAGTCGTTGAGGCTGTCGGTGCGCGAATCCAGGGGGCTGTCCGATCCCAGGTAGGCATCCAGCAGCTCGTCGAGCTGCGCCGCGATGCCCACGGTGACGTTGACCGTGCCGCGGGCCCCGGTGGCCCCGCCCAGCACGTCCACCTCGATGCCCTCGGCATCCCCCGCGCCCGACAGCGTGCGGCCGCTGCCGCTGCCCGCGGCGGCGCCCAGGGACCCGGCCACGTCCACCCCGGCGGTGCCGGCCCCGGCCGAAAAGCCCAGGGTGGCGGCGGTGTTGGGGTCCACCGAGACGAACTCCACGGTGGAGGCCGAGCCCCAGCGGTCCGAGGTGACCACGAAGCGGGCGTTGGCGCTGTCATAGGTCACGGTGACGGAGA
>JALSIK010000357.1 GCA_026990045.1 Chromatiales bacterium
CAGGAGGGCCTGCTTGCTCTCGTCGGTCACCTCGGGGTCTTCGCAGTAGGCCGCCCAGTCGGGAAGCCCCTTCACGTGGTCGAGCGCGGCCAGGTACGCCTGCCGGCGGCGGGCGTAGAGGTCGCGGTACAGGGCGGCGTAGGCGTCGGCGATGCGGTGCGCCGCTTCCTGGATCTTGTCGATCTGGTCCAGGGCGCCCTCGGAGTCCAGGAGATCCCGCAGGGCCGACGCCAGGCTCTCGAGCTCCGGGTCGGGGCCGCGGGCCTGGAGCACGGGCCACTGCTCGGCCAGGATCCGGCGCGCGGCGGCCAGGGCTTCGAGGTTGGCCTCGGAGGCCAGCTCGGCCAGCCGCCGGGCCCGGCGGCGGCCCTCCAGGTACGCCTTGCCCTCGCCGGCCAGGGTGCGCACGCAGTCGTCGGGCGCCATCTGGAGGATGCCCTCGACCCAGGCCAGGTGGTCGGCCAAGGCCCCCACGCCGGGCACACCCAGGGCCTGGAGCCGCGCCACCAGGGGCCGCAGTTCCTCGCGGTCGGCCGCGGCCACCTGCTGGAAGGCGTGGGCGATGTCGCCCTCTTCGATGTTCACGTCCTTGCCCGTGATCTCTTCGTACGCCTGGGCCGCCTTGGCCAGCACCCGCAGGTCCAGGGTCTCGCGGGGCGAGAACGACGCGGCCCGAAACGCCGGGACCTTCTCGAACGGCTGGCGGCTGGCGGGCTCGGCGTAGCTGCGGTAGCGCCGGCCCTGGTGGGTGACCTCGATGGCCCCGCCCCGGAACAGCACGGCCAGGCCCAGGCGCACGGCGTCGCGGTCCCACCCGTACCCGATGCCGCTGAACTGGGCCTCGAGCATCTTGCCGGTGACCTTGTTGCCGTAGGCGTGCTCGCGCTTGAGGTATTCGAGGATCTCGCGGCACAGGTCGGCGCCCAGGTTGGGCACGTACTTGCCGCTCTGCTTCACCACCAGGCTGCGCTCGGGGCGCTCGTGGTGGAACACCGGCGGCAGACCGCTGAGGTTGGCCGCCGTGAGCAGCTTTTCGGGTTCGTCGCCCTTGAGGGGCAGCACGCCGATCTCGAGCTTGGGGTAGAGGACCGGCACCACCCGGTCGAACAGGCGGTGGAAGATCTCCACGAACCCCTGGCCCAGGGCGGCCGCGTCGTGCTGGACGCCCTGGAAGAAGCCGGTGCCCGCCTGCACCGCGGCCTGCACGGCCGCGCGCAGGTTCCGGTAGAACCGGTCGCGGCGGTTCTTTTCTTCGGACAGGCAGGCGGCCTCTTCGGCCGTGAGGCGCTGCTGGGCGGCCAGGCGCTCGTACTCGTTGATCATCTCGCGCGAGCGGTACACCTCGGTGACCAGGGCGTGGATCGGGTCGTCGAAGGTAATCACCCAGAACACCTCGTCGCGGCGGTGGCTGCTGGCGTCGCGGCCCTCGGCCAGTTTTTCGGCCCGCAGGGAGGGGTCGTCGGCCACGAGCAGCCGCAGGGGGATGTCGCCGTCGGCCTCGACGGTGTCGCCCTCGACCTGGAGCGAGGCCCGGAACGGCCGCAGGTCGCGGTAGCGGTACGCCCGGAGCTTGGGCTCGGCAAAC
>JALSIK010000358.1 GCA_026990045.1 Chromatiales bacterium
GTTCCTGTTCGTGGTCATGATGCTGGACATCAACCTGGCCCGGCTCAAGGAGGGCTTCATCCGCTACCTGCCGCTGGGCATCGCGGTGGCCGTGGCCATGGCCCTGATGATGGCCCTGGTGGTGGGGCCCGAGCACTTCGGCCTGGACCGGGTGGCGGCGCCCCCGCGCCACGGCCCGGACTACAGCAACACCGAGGAGCTGGGGCGGGTGCTGTACACCGTCTACGTCTATCCGTTCGAGATCGCCTCGGTCATCCTCACCGTGGCCATCGTCGCCGCCATTGCCCTGACCTTGCGCCGGCGGCCGCACACCAAGTACCAGAACCCGGACGAGCAGATCGCGGTGCGGCGCGAGGACCGGGTGCGGCTGGTGGACATGAAACCCGAGCGCCGGAAGTAGGGGAGGGCGCGGCATGATTTCGCTGTCACACTATCTGGTCCTGGGCGCCATCCTGTTTTCGCTGTCGGTGGCCGGGATCTTCCTCAACCGCAAGAACATGATCGTCCTGCTCATGTCCATCGAGCTCATGCTGCTGGCGGTGAACATGAACTTCATCGCCTTCTCGCACTACCTGCAGGACGCGGCCGGCCAGGTGTTCGTGTTCTTCATCCTCACCGTGGCCGCGGCCGAGGCCGCCATCGGCCTGGCCATCCTGGTGGTGCTGTTCCGCAACCGCCGCACCATCAACGTCGGCGACCTGGATACGCTCAAGGGGTAGCCGATGTTCGAGAACATGGAGACCGTCTATCTCTGGGTGGTGCTGGCCCCGCTTGTCGGGTCTGTCGTCGCCGGCCTGTTCGGCTGGCTCATCGGCCGCGCCGGCGCGCACTGGGTCACCATCATCGGCGTGGGCGTGTCGTTCTTCCTGTCCCTGGTGGTGTTCAAGCACATCGTCATCGACGGCGCCCCGGCCTACGACGGCACGGTGTATACCTGGATGGTGGCGGGCGGCCTGCCCATCGAGGTGGGCTTCCTCGTCGACGAGCTCACCGCCATGATGATGGTGGTGGTGACCTTCGTCTCGTGGATGGTGCACATCTACACCGTCGGCTACATGCGCGACGACCCGGGCTATACCCGCTTCTTCAGCTACATCTCGCTGTTCACCTTCTCCATGCTGATGCTGGTGATGGCCAACAACTTCCTCCAGCTCTTCTTCGGCTGGGAGGCGGTGGGCCTGGTGTCCTACCTGCTCATCGGCTTCTGGTACAAGCGCGAGTCGGCCATCTACGCCAACCTCAAGGCCTTCCTGGTCAACCGCGTGGGCGACTTCGGCTTCCTGCTGGGCATCGCCGCGGTGCTGTTGTACTTCGGCAGCCTGCGGTACGGCGAGGTCTTCGCCGGCGTGGAAGGGGTGGCGGCGCAGACCCTCTCCATCTGGCCGGGGGTCGAGTGGCCGGTGATCACGGTGATCTGCATCCTCCTGTTCATCGGCGCCATGGGCAAGTCGGCCCAGATGCCGCTGCACGTGTGGCTGCCCGACTCCATGGAGGGCCCGACCCCCATCTCCGCGCTGATCCACGCCGCCACCATGGTCACCGCCGGCATCTTCATGGTGGCGCGCATGTCGCCGCTGTACGAGTACTCGGAGACGGCGCTCGCCGTGGTCATGGTCATCGGTGCCACCACCGCCCTGTTCATGGGTCTGCTGGGCCTGGTGCAGACCGACATCAAGCGGGTCATCGCCTATTCCACCCTGTCGCAGCTGGGCTACATGACCGCCGCCCTGGGGGCCTCGGCCTACGCCGCCGGGATCTTCCACCTCATGACCCACGCCTTCTTCAAGGCCCTGCTGTTCCTCGCGGCCGGGTCGGTGATCATCGCCCTTCACCACGAGCAGGACATGCGCAAAATGGGCGGGCTGCGGCGCTACATGCCCATCACCTGGATCACCTCCCTGATAGGCACCCTGGCCCTCATCGGGGCGCCCGGTTTCGCCGGTTTCTTCTCCAAGGACAGCATCATCGAGGCCATCGGCCACTCGTCGCTGGGCGTGGCCGGCTACGCCTATGCCTGCGTGCTCATCGGCGTGTTCGTCACGGCTCTGTACAGCTTCCGGCTGTACTTCCTCACCTTCCACGGCGAACCCCGGATGGACGAACACACGCGGGACCACGTGCACGAGTCACCGTGGGTGGTGACAGGGCCGCTCATCGCCCTGGCGGTGCCGTCGGTGGGCATCGGCGCGTGGTACGTGGGGGAGATGGTGTTCGGCGACTTCTTCGGCCGTGCCATCTTCGTCCTGCCCGAGCACGACGTGCTGGGGAAGCTGGCGGCCTCGTTCCACGGCCCCTGGGGCATGGTGCAGCATGCCTTCTTCCAGCCCCCGGTGTGGCTGGCGGCGGCAGGGGTGGTGACGGCGTGGTACCTGTACCTGGTGCGCCCGGAGCTGCCGGGCGCCATCGCCGCCCGCGCCGGGGCCCTGTACCGCTTCATGGTCAACAAGTACGGCTTCGACGATTTCAACGAGGCGGTGTTCGCCGGCGGCGGCCGCGGCCTGGGCAACCTGCTGTGGCGCATCGGCGACGTGCGTCTCATCGACGGCCTGGCGGTCAACGGCAGCGCGCGGGTGGTGGGCTGGCTGGCGGGGGTGGTGCGCCACCTGCAGTCGGGTTTTCTCTACCACTATGCCTTCGCCATGATCGTGGGGCTGGTGGCGCTGGTGGGCTGGGCCGTGTTCTGGCCGGTGGAATAACGAAGAGAAAAAGGTAACGACCGGAATGTTTGCCGATTGGCCCCTGCTGAGCCTGGTGGTATGGCTGCCCATCCTGGGCGGCCTGGTGGTGCTCGCCAGCGGCAGCGACAAGTCCGCGGTGGAGGCCAAGGTGGTGGCGCTGCTGTTCGCCATCGTCACCTTCCTGGTTTCCATCCCGCTGTTCACCGAGTTCGAGGTGGGGACCGCGGCCATGCAGTTCGTGGAGCGGCGCCCGTGGATCCCGGGCTGGAACATTTATTACCACCTGGGGGTGGATGGCATCTCCATGCCGCTCATCCTGCTCACCACCTTCAGCACGGTGCTGGTGATCATCGCCGGCTGGGAGGTGATCCGCTACCGCGCGGCACAGTACATGGCGGCCTTCCTGTTCATGGAGGGCCTGATGAACGGGGTGTTCGCGGCCTTGGACGCGGCCCTGTTCTACGTGTTCTGGGAAGCCATGCTCATTCCCATGTTCATCGTCATCGGCATCTGGGGCGGGCCCAACCGTGTCTATGCCACCATCAAGTTCTTTCTCTACACCTTTCTCGGCTCGGTGTTCATGCTGGTGGCGCTGCTCTACCTGTACTTCCAGACCGGCAGCTTTTCCATTCTAGACTTCCACGCGGCCAAGATCGGTTACCTGCCCCAGGTCCTGATCTTCCTCGCCTTCCTGGCGGCGTTCGCGGTCAAGATCCCCATGTGGCCGGTGCACACCTGGCTGCCCGACGCCCACGTGGAGGCCCCCACCGGGGGGTCGGTGATCCTGGCGGCCATCATGCTGAAGATGGGCGGCTACGGCTTCCTGCGCTTTTCCCTGCCCATCACGCCGGACGCCAGCGCCGCGCTGGACTGGCTGGTGATCCTGCTGTCACTGGTGGCCGTGGTCTACATCGGCTTCGTGGCCCTGGTGCAGCAGGACATGAAGAAGCTCATCGCCTACTCCTCCATCGCCCACATGGGCTTCGTGACCCTGGGGCTGTTCGTGGTCTACGACATCGTGCAGTACAACCAGGCCGCCGGGCAGCCGGCGCTGGCCGGGGCGGCCATCGGCGTCGAGGGGGCGGTGGTGCAGATGATCTCCCACGGCTTCATCTCCGGCGCCCTGTTCCTGTGCGTGGGAGTGCTCTACGACCGCCTGCACTCGCGCCGGATCGCCGACTACGGCGGGGTGGTGAACACCATGCCCATGTTCGCCGCCTTCATGGTGCTGTTCGCCATGGCCAACGCGGGCCTGCCGGGCACCTCGGGCTTCGTGGGCGAGTTCATGGTCATCCTGGGCTCGTTCCGGGCCAACTTCTGGTACGCCTTCCTTGCCGCGCTGACCCTCATCGTGGGCGCTGCCTATACCCTGTGGATGGTGAAACGGGTCATCTTCGGCGACGTGGCCAGCGACAAGGTGGCGGCCTTGAAGGACATCGGGGCCCGCGAGTTCCTGTTCCTGGCGCTGCTGGCGGTGGCGGTGCTGGCGCTGGGCGTGTACCCGGCGCCGCTGGTGGAGGTGCTGGATGCCAGCGTGGCCCAGCTGCTGGAGCAGATGACCCGGAGCAAGCTGTGAGATGGACAGGGGCGTGACGACATGACTTTCGCGATCCCGGACATGGCCCCGGCCCTGCCGGAAATGTTCGTGCTGGGCATGGCCTGCCTGGTGCTGCTGGTGGACCTGTTCGTCTCCGACCGCGGCCGCGGGGCCACCTACGTGCTGAGCCAGGCCACCCTGGTGGGGGCCCTGTTCCTGACCCTGGGCGGCAATCCGGAGCCGGTGGTGACCTTCTCCGGCACCTTCGTGCGCGACCCCCTGGGCGACGTGCTCAAGGCCTTCATCTACGGCGTGGTGTTCTTCGTCTTTCTCTATTCCCGGGACTACCTGCGCGACCGCGGCATCTACCGCGGCGAGTTCTTCGTCCTCGGCCTGTTCGGCGTCCTGGGCATGATGATCCTGGTCTCGGCCCACAGCCTGCTCACGGTGTACCTGGGGCTGGAGCTGCTGTCGCTGACGCTGTACGCCATGGTGGCCATGCAGCGCGACTCGGCGCTGGCCTCGGAGTCGGCGATGAAGTACTTCGTGCTCGGCGCCCTGGCCTCGGGCATGCTGCTCTACGGCATGTCCATGCTCTACGGCGTCACCGGGACCCTGGACATCGCGGAGCTGTCCCGCGCCATCGCCGGGGTGGAGGACCGCGCGGTGGTGAGCTTCGGCCTGGTGTTTCTCATCATCGGCGTGGCCTTCAAGCTGGGGGCGGTGCCGTTCCACATGTGGGTGCCGGACGTCTACCACGGCGCCGCCACCTCGGTGACGCTGTACCTGGGCACGGCGCCCAAGATCGCCGCCTTCGGGATGCTCATGCGCCTGCTGGTGGACGCGCTGGGTCCCGTTCAGGGGGACTGGGGCCCCATCCTGGTGATCCTGGCCGTGCTGTCCATGGCCGTGGGCAACGTGGTGGCCATCGCCCAGGCCAACCTCAAGCGCATGCTGGCCTATTCCGCCATTTCCCACGTGGGGTACCTGCTGCTGGGCGTGCTCACCGGCACGGCCGACGGCTACTCCGCCTCCCTGTTCTATGTCCTGGTCTACGCCGTCATGGGACTGGCGGCCTTCGGCATGATTCTGCTCCTGGCCCGGGCCGGGTTCGAGGCCGACCGCCTCGAGGATTTCAAGGGGCTCAACGAGCGCAGCCCCTGGTTCGCCTTCATGATGCTGGTGGTCATGTTCTCCATGGCCGGGGTGCCGCCGTTCCTGGGGTTCTGGGCCAAGCTCTACGTGCTGCTGGAGGCGGTGCGGGCGGACCTGGTGTGGCTGGCGGTGGTGGCGGTGGTGTTCTCGGTCATCGGGGCCTTCTACTACCTGCGGGTGGTGAAGCTCATGTACTTCGACCAGCCCGCCGAGCCGGTGCCCCTGCAGGCGGGGGCCGACATGCGGGTGATGCTCAGCGTCAATGCACTGGTCATCCTCGGGCTGGGGATTTATCCGGGCAGCCTGCTGGCCTTGTGTGGCAACGTGTTTTCCGGTACCGGCTGATGCAGGCTGAAACGGTGAAGGCATTTCGCAATATATCTATACATGCGGATATTCTGAAATAGCGACAACCTTGCCTTCTGGCCCCCCTGTTTTGTGATAGCCTATTTGCAGTCTGCACCTGCTGTAGGCAATCTGCAGAGATGAGACTGCGCCACAAGCTCTTCCTGGCCCTGTCCCTGCTCACCAGCGTGCCGCTCATCGTGCTGCTGGGGGTGACCATCGAGCGGGCGGAACAGGAGGTCAAGGCCGGTCTCGACAAGGGCCTGCATGTCACCCTGGACAAGATGGCGGGCGAGCTGGACGTGCTGCTCAACGACCAGGCGGCCATGGCCCGCGGCCTGTCCCGGGTGCCGGCCCTGCGCCATTTTGCCCGGGTTGCCCGCGGCCGGGACCCGGCCGACTACCGGGTGGCGGCCGGGCGGCTGGAGCAGTTCTTTCTCAACTACCAGCACGCGGTGCCCAGCATCCAGGCCCTGCGCTTCATCGAGCCGGGCGGGCGCACCCTGGTCAAGGTCAAGGAAGGCAAGATCATCGAACCCGGGCGGCGGGATCCCGACCTGCCGTGGCTGTTCGTGGCGGACCAGTCCAACAAGCGGTTCTTCCGCCATGCCATGGCCAACCCCCGCGACGTGACCATGTCCGACTACGAGCTGGGTCAGGTGGCGGTGGATGCGGATTTCTGCCCGGCCATGGTGCGGTACACGGTCAAGATCCGGGACGAGGTGGACGACCTGCTGGGCCTGCTGGTGGTCAACATGTGGGGTACCCAGGTGGACAAGCGGGTGCGGGCGGCCCTCGGGGGCTTTCCCGGGGTGCCCTACGTGGTGGAACTCAACGATGCCGATCCCGCCCGCGACGGGATCTTCCTCTACCACCCGGACAACAGCCGCCGCTTCGCCAACCAGCTGGGCACGGGGCACCGCCTGCCGGGCGAACTGAGCAGCGAGGAATGGCGCTACCTCAAGGCCACGGCCAGCGGGTCCATCTTCCAGCCCTCCGGGCACATGCTGTTCTTCCGCCACTTCGTCCCCGACCCCGACAAGCCGGTCCGCTGGGCCCTGGTCATCCGCGCCGAGGCCGACACCGTCCTGGCGCCCATCAACAGCATGCGGCGCTGGATCTGGTGGCTGCTGGGACTGGTGCTGTTCCTGAGCCTGGCCGTCGCGGTGTGGCTGGCGACGCGGCTGGCCCGGCCCATGCACGAGCTGGCCGGCATTCTCAAGCGCTACGCCGACGGTGACCACGGCGTGCGGTATGCCGGCGGCCGGCAGGACGAGATCGGCGTGGCGGGCCGGGCCTTCAACTACCTGGCCGAGGCCCTGGACCGGGCGCGCCGCGAGCGGGACGAGGCCGAGCAGGCGGTGCGCCAGTCGGAACGGCTGGCGGCGGTGGGGCAGCTCGCCGCGGGGATCGGACACGAGATCAACAACCCGCTCATGAACATCATGTCGCTGGGGGCGCTGGTGGAGAAGGCGGTGGCGGGCAGGGATCCCCAGGCCCATTCGGACATCCAGCTCCTGCTCAAGGAGGGGCGGCGCTGTGCCCGCATCGTGCAGGGCATTCTCAATTTTGCCCGCGAGTCCACGCCCTGTTTCCGCCGTTTCGACCTGGTGGAACTCATCCGGGACACCGCCGGGCTCATGCACCACCGCCTGGAATCGGCCCGGCTGGCGCTGGAGCTGGACCTGCCGCAGGCCCTGGAGATGCACGGGGACCCCAACCTCCTGCAGCAGGTGCTGGTGAACGTGCTGCTCAATGCCATCCAGGCCTCCCCGGCCGGCGGCACCATCGGGGTCCGCGCGCGGCAGGACGGTGACCATGTGGAAGTGGAGGTGCTGGACCGCGGCAGCGGCATCCACGGCGCCAACCTGTCGCAGGTGCTGGACCCGTTCTTCACCACCAAGCCCGAGGGCGACGGGACCGGGCTGGGGCTGTCCGTGAGCTACGGCATCGTCAAGGAGCATGGCGGTGACATCATGCTGGAGAACCGGCCCCAGGGCGGGGTCCGGGTCTGTATCCGGTTGCCACAGCATCCTCCCGCCGGCGAGGGCGGGGGGGACGAGGGCTGGAGGAAAGTGAATGCCGGCTAAACCTGTTCGCATCATGTTCGTGGACGATGATGCGGTCACCGGGCGCGTGATGAAGCGTAACTGCGATTCCACTGCCTATGACTGCACCATCTACCAGTCGGCGGCCGAGTGCCTGGAGGACTTCAAGTGCGAAGGGGCGGACCTGATCATCACCGACCTGCGCATGCCGGGGATGAGCGGTTTCGAGCTGCTGAGCGAGATCCGGGCCATCGACCAGGAGGTCCCGGTGCTGGTGATGACCGGCTACTCGTCGGTGGAGAACGCGGTGGAGGCCATGAAGCGGGGTGCCACCGACTTCATCAAGAAGCCGTTCGAGTTCGACGAGCTCAAGCTCATGGTGGACCGGACGCTGCAGTCAGCGCGCCTGCGGGCCGAGAACCAGCTGCTCAAGAAGCAGCTGGACCAGACCCGCAACCGCTACGGCATGATCGGCAACACGCCGGTGATGAAGTCGTTGTTCGCCACCATCGAGAAGGTGGCCGAGGTGAGCTGCAGCGTGGTCATCACCGGCGAGTCCGGCACCGGCAAGGAGCTGGTGGCGCGGGCACTGCACGACTACAGTCCGCGCCGGGACAAGCCTTTCGTCGCCATCGATTGCGGCGCCCTGAGCGAGACCCTGCTGGAGAGCGAGCTCTTCGGGCACGAGAAGGGGGCCTTCACCGGGGCCACCCAGCGCAAGCACGGGCTCATGGAACAGGCCAGCGGCGGCACCCTGTTCCTGGACGAGATCTGCAACATCTCCGACGGCATGCAAATCAAGCTCATGCGTGCCATCGAGCACCAGCGCATCATCCGCGTGGGCGGGACCACGCCCATCGACGTGGACATCCGCATCATCGCCGCCACCAACCGGGACCTGGAAGCCATGGTGGAGGCCGGGCGGTTACGCCACGATTTCTATCACCGGCTCAACGTGGTCAACATCCGGGTGCCGCCGCTGTCGGAGCGGCGCGAGGACATCCCGGCCCTGGTGGAGCAGTTCGTGCGCGAGTTCGCCCAGCGCTACGGGCGCAAGGTGCAGGGTTTCGACAGCGTTTCCATGCGCCACCTGTGCGATGCCGACTGGCCCGGCAACGTGCGCGAGCTGCGCAACACGGTGGAGCGCTGTGTCATATTGAGCGATGGTCCCATCCTCAAGTGGAGCGGGCGGGAAAACGGCCAGGGGAACCCGGGCAACCTGCCGGTGAGCTTCTCCGACCAGGATTTTCTCTCGCTCACCGAGCTGGAGCAGGAATACATCCACCACGTGCTGCGCTGCCTCAACGGCAAGAAGACCCAGGCGGCCAAGGTCCTCGGGATCGACAAGACCACCCTGTGGCGCAAGCTGCGCCGCTACGGCGGCGAGGGGGAGCGGGTGTAATCGGCAGCCTTGCGCTCGCGGGATGGCTGCATTCTGCACCGCCCGGGGCGGCGCCACGCCGGGGCCGGACCGGCGCTCTCAATATAATCTGTTGAATTACTTCAGGAAAATACCCTGCGCCGGCCGGGGGGGCGAGGCGGAACGATCCTTGCTCCCCACGGGGAAGGCGCAGCCCGGCAGCGGGACGGGCGCCGACGACGACACTCATTAGAGTACCAGAAGGAGGAGACGAGCAATGATGAACGCAACGGTTCGCATGGCCGCCCTGGCCGGCGTCGCGGGACTGGGCCTGCTGGCGGCGGGTGCACAGGCGGCCTGCCCCCAGGGCCAGAAGGCCCAGAACGGTTACTGCAAGCAGAAGGTGGTGTATCACATCAACGATCTCAACAAGGCGTACGGCGCATTGCGCAACGTCAAGAATCATCTCAATGCCGTGGGGGACGAGAACATCGAGGTCATCGTGGTGACCCACAGCTCCGGGGCGTTCGCCATGGTGGACGGCAAGAAGGACAAGAAGGGTCACACCTTCACCGACCGCATTGCGTCGCTGGCCAACCGCGGGGTCAAGTTCACCATCTGTGCCAACACCATCCGCGGCAAGAAGATCGACAAGAACAAGATCAACGAGAACGTGGAGATCGTCCCCTCCGGCGTGGCCCACGTGGCGCACCTGCAGCAGCAGGGTTACCTGTACGTGAAGCCGTAAAACCGGTTTCTTTCTTCCGCATGGTTGGGAACGGGCGCCCCGGCGCCCGTTCTTTTGTTGGAGCGCGGCTGGCGGCTCGGGACTGGCTGCTGGGATCGAACAAACCTCCCCCAGCGGCCAGCAGCCAGCACCCAGCGGCCGGCAAGAAAGAACGGGCGCCGAGGCGCCCGTCCCGTTCCGGGGAGGGCAGCGGCCTACCTGATCTTGGTCTCGCCCTCGCCGGTGTTGCCCTTGTTGTCCACCCACGCGATCCTGATGGTGTCGCCCTTCCTGGCGCCGCGGAAGCGGAACGACATGAAGGGGTTCTTGGACACGCCCGGGCCCCACAGGCAGGTGAGCACGGTGTCGCCGTTGTGGGTACAGGTCACCTCCGTGATGTAATGGGGGGGGATGGGCTTGCCGGTGGCCTTGTCCTTGCGCTGGCCGGTCTCCATGGGGTGGAAGATGATGGCCTTGACGTTGGCGCGGTCGTCCTCCATCCAGGCGCGGATCTTCATCTTTTTCTTTGCCATCTGTGTGCTCCTCTCGGGGCGGTGCCGGGGTCAGCCGCCGCAGCCGCCCAGGGTGACCTTGACCGGTTTTTTCGCCATGTACAGCCGGCCGCCGGCCTTGACCACGCCGATGACGTCGGAGGTCTCGCGCATCTTGATGCGGCCGGTGATGAATCCCTCGGTCCGGGGGCCGAACCCGTAGCTGGAGATGAGGGGCATGGTGTTCTTGGGTACCAGCACGGTGATGCTCTCCACTTCGGGGAGCCGGGTGGTCACCGTGACGGAGACCACGGCGCCGTTCTCGGCGATGTCGGGGGCCTCGACCGTGACCTCGCTGCTGGCCCGGGCCCCGCCGAGGTTCATGGCCGCCAGCGCGTCGTCCAGGCTCCTGGCCATGAAGGCCTGTTCGGGCCAGGCGGCGAGCACGCGGCCGGGACTGAGCAGCCCGGCACCCGCGGCCAGCGCGGTGGTGGCGGCGGCCATCCCCGCCCGGAGGAAGGTTCTGCGGTTGACTGTCATGGGAGATCTCCTGCCAAGCACAGCAAGGTTCGCCGTCGCCGGCCCAGCCGGGCAGCGGCATGATCTATTGTCCAGCGGCTGAGCAATTACCGTACCAGTCTATATATGTTAAGTAAAAACAATATGTTATTATGCTTCCGGTGAGGGCAGGAGAAAGAGGCGATGCAGGTTGCACCCATCGGCGGGTGCAATGTGGAGCCGGGGCAGCGGGGAGGGAAGGGCGGCGAGTCCCCC
>JALSIK010000359.1 GCA_026990045.1 Chromatiales bacterium
CTTCTTCTTCGCCGTGGTCTTCTTGCGGGCGGCCATGGGCCGGAGTATACCCCAAGGTGTTTTGCGCTCCCCCGATTCCCCTCCCGGCCACCGTGAAACCGGCGGCTGCCGGCGGCGATCCGTGACGAGACGCGCAGAAATTTCGTGCGCGCGCTAAAGAAATCCGCCAGGGGCCCGACATGGAGGGCCATACGAGGTATCCTGTTGCGGACATCCCCGGGGGAAACGGACCATGTACAGACTGCTCCTCGCCTGCATCGTGATGCTGCCGCTGGCCGCCGCTGCCAGCCCGCGCGGCTGGTTCATCGATTACAGCCTGCGTGCCACCGCCGAAAGCGCCGAGGTGGCCTGCGCCCACGCCCGGGCCCAGTGGCGGGCCCGGCACGAATTCGGCATCAGCCCCCTGGCGGACATCGCGGGCGGCTGTGCCTGCGAGGCCGCCGAGGTGGTGGACACCACCTACTGTGACAACGTGGACCTGGGCTGCCAGGTGACCCGTTATCCCGGCGTGGCGTGCGCGGTGGTGGGGCGCCTGGCCGCGAGCCTGCCCCCGGCACCCTGACTCCCCGGGTCCCGTGCCGGGGCCCGCTCAAACTCCGGTTGAATCTGTGCTAATGTAGCGGCTGGCGGCGGACGCCGCCATGCCGGACACCCGCCCGTGCCGGCCACGCGCCGGTCCCGCGCCGACCGGCCCCGTACAGCGGTAAGCCGTCCATGCCCCACACCCAGGATTACGCCCTCCTCCGGGACATCGACTCGCCCGAGGACCTGCGCCGGCTGAGCCCCGATGAGCTGCCGGCCCTGGCCGACGACGTGCGCCGTTACCTGGTGCGCTCGGTGGCCCGCACCGGCGGCCACCTGGCCGCCGGCCTGGGCACCGTGGAGCTCACCATCGCGCTGCACTACGTGTTCGACACGCCCGAGGACCGGCTGGTGTGGGACGTGGGCCACCAGTGCTACCCGCACAAGATCCTCACCGGGCGCCGCGACCGGCTGCCCACCATCCGCCGCCGGGGCGGCCTGTCCGGCTTTCTCAGCATCGACGAAAGTCCCTACGACACCTTCGGCGCCGGCCATTCCAGCACCTCCATCTCCGCCGCCCTGGGCATCGCGGTGGCCGCGCAGCGCCAGGGCAGCGGGCGCAAGACCGTGGCCATCATCGGCGACGGCGGGCTCACCGCCGGCATGGCCTACGAGGCCCTCAACCACGCCGGCAGCCTGGACGTGGACCTGCTGGTGATCCTCAACGACAACAACATGTCCATCTCGCCCAACGTGGGGGCGCTGTCCAACTACCTCACCCGGCTGCTGTCGGGCCGGCTGGTCACCAGT
Source organism: Chromatiales bacterium (assembly GCA_026990045.1). Taxonomy (GTDB): domain Bacteria; phylum Pseudomonadota; class Gammaproteobacteria; order CAMYNG01; family CAMYNG01; genus JALUTW01. The sequence continues at coordinate 1,333 of JALSIK010000359.1, forward strand.
GCCCGCGAGGGCGGCAAGAAGGTGCTCAAGCATTTCCCGCCCATGTGGGAATGGGCCCGGCGCACCGAGAAGCACGTCAAGGGCATGATGATCCCCGGCACCCTGTTCGAGGAGCTGGGCTTCGAGTACTTCGGGCCCATCGACGGCCACGACATCCCCACCCTGGTGCGGGTGCTGCGGAACCTGCGCGCCATGAAGGGCCCGCGGTTCCTGCACGTGGTGACGCAGAAGGGCAAGGGCTAC
>JALSIK010000360.1 GCA_026990045.1 Chromatiales bacterium
CACCACGCCCCCGCCGCGGCCGGCCAGCACGTGCTGGCCGGCCGCGGCGGGGGCGTGGTGGCGCGCGAACAGCCATTGCAGGTCCTTGGCGTAACCGCGCGGGAAGGCGATGCGCGTGCGGGCCGGCACCGCCAGGCTGACGAGGCTGGCGCGCAGGGCCGTCTGCATGTGCAGCAGCACGTCGAAGCGCCTTCCCTTCAGGCGGCGGCGCAGGTCGCGGAAGGCGGCGGGGCCGTGTCTCTTGTCGAAGGTGATAAACTCCACGCCCTCGATGTCGCCCACCAGGGTGTGCTCCAGCGCGCCGATGATCCACGTGATGCGGGTGTCCGGCCAGCGGGCCTGCAGGGTGCGCAGCAGGGGCAGGGTGTTGCACACGTCGCCCAGCGCCGACAGGCGCAGGAGGCACAGGGACCGGGGCGGCTCGTCGAGAGGGAGTGGCATGGCGAGATGAAGACGGCATGGGCCCGGCGCGGGCCGGCGTACATCCTATATGATGCCGACCTGCTTGCAAACGCCGATGCGGCGCGGTTCGATGCGGGAGGGGCGCGCGTGGCCGGCGGGCGCGGGGCGGTGTGCGTCGCCCGCTGGGACGGGCTGCAGGTGGTGGTGCGCCACTACCGGCGCGGCGGCCTGCCGGCGCGGCTGGTGACCGACAGTTATCTCTGGACCGGCCTGCGCCGCACCCGCGCCTGGCGCGAGTGGCACCTGCTGGCCGCCATGTACGGGGCCGGCCTGCCGGTGCCGCGGCCGGTGGCGGCGCGCATCGTGCGCCGCGGGCTCGTGTGGCGGGCCGACATCGCCACGCTCCTCGTACCCGGTGCCCGCTCCCTGGCGGACGTGCTGGCCCGGGCGCCGCTGGAACCGGCGCGCTGGCATGCCCTGGGCGCGGTCCTGCGGCGGTTTCACGCCGCCGGCTTCTGCCATGCCGATCTCAACGCGCACAACGTCCTGGCCGACGACGAAGGCCGCTGGTGGCTGGTGGACTTCGACCGCGGCCGCCGGCGCCTGCCGGCAGCGGGCTGGCAGCAGGCCAACCTCGGGCGGCTGCGCCGCTCCCTGGACAAGCACCGCGCCGCCGCGCCCGGGCTTCACTTCGGCGAGGAGGACTGGCGCGCACTCGTGGCGGGCTACGAGGCGGGCGGCTGAAACACCCGGGGCAGGAGTGCCTCCAGGGCGTCGGCATAGCGGGCGGCCACGCCGCCCAGCTCCGCGGTGGCACGCTTGCCCTGCCGGCCCATGCCGGCGGCGAGCCCGGGGTCGGCCAGCAACCTGTCCAGGGCGCCGCCGAGGCCGGCGGCGTCCACCTGCAGGGCGGCCCCGGCCTCCAGCAGCAACGCCGCCTCCTCGGCGAAGTTGTCCATGTGCGGGCCGAAGATCACCGCCTTGCCCGCCTGTGCCGGCTCCAGCACGTTGTGCCCGCCGAAGGGTCCGAAGCCGCCGCCCATGATCACGAACTCCGCCCCGGCGATGAACCGGTCCAGCTCGCCCAGGGTGTCGGCCAGGTAGAGGCGGATCCCGGGGCCCATGTCCTCGCCCCGGCTGCGCACCGCCAGCACGTCGCGCCACGGGGCCAGGTCGCGCAGGATCTCCCCCAGCCGCCGGGGATGGCGGGGGGCGATGACCAGGAGCCGGCCGCCGGTGTCCCGCGCCATCCATTGCTCCGCCACCAGGCGCTCCTCGCCGGGGCGGGTGGAGGCGGCCAGCACGTAGGGGCGCGGGGCGGCGAAGGGCGGAGCCGGCCGCGGCCGGCGGGCGAACTTGAGGTTGCCCAGCACCTGCAGGTGCTCGGCCGGGAAGGACAGCTCGCGGAAGCCGGCCCGGTCGGCCTCCGAGCGGGCCAGCACCGCGTAGACCGCTTCCAGGGCCCGGGCCAGCAGCAGGCGCACGAAGCGCGGGGCCGCCAGGGAGCGCGGCGACAGGCGGCCGTTGACCACCACCACGGGCACGCCGCGCCAGCGGCAGTGGAGGAACAGGTTGGGCCAGATCTCGGTTTCCACCACCAGCAGGCAGCGGGGGCGCAGGGTGTCCACGAACCGGCGCACGGCCGGGTTGTAGTCCAGCGGCAGCCAGGCCGTGCGCACCGCCGCCGGCAGCACCGCGCGGGCCCGCTCGCGCCCGCTGGGGGTGGCGGTGGTGAGCACCACGTGGAGCGCCGGGTGGCGCCGCAGCAGCTCCTCCACCAGCGGCCGGACCGCGTTGACTTCGCCCACCGAGGCGGCGTGGAGCCAAACGTCGCAGGGCGGGGCCGGCGGGCGCGCCAGGCCCAGGCGCGCCGGCAGGTAGCCCGGGCTGCGGGCGCGCAGCGCCTGCCAGGCGGTGAGGGCGGCCAGGGGCAGGGCGGCGGCGGCCAGGGCCAGGCTGTAGCGCTTGAGGCGGGAGTCGCGCCGCGGGGGGTAGAACTCGGCCTCGCCCCGGGGCCGGGTCTTGAAGCGGCGGTGGCCCCACAGGTACTGGTCGGGCGTGCGCCGTACCTGCGCCTCGATGGCCCGGTTCACCGCCGCGGCGTCGGCCGCGTCGTCGCCGGAGGGGAAGTTGTCCAGCGGCGGGCCGATGCGCACCAGGTAGCCGCGGGTCCCGGGCAGGCGCTCGCTGTAGAGGGGCAGCACCGGCGCCCCGGAGCGGGCGGCCAGGCGCGCGGTGAGGGTGAGGGTGGCCGCGGGTACGCCCATGAACGGGGCCATCACCGACTGGGCGAGGCCGAAGTCCTGGTCCGGCGCGTACCACACCACCTGGTTCTCGCGCAGGCGGCGCAGGAGGACGCGCATGTCGCGGCTGGGGATGAGCCCGGCCATCATGCGGCGCCGGGCCCGGCTCATGACCGCCTCGAACAGGGGGCTGTGGGCCGGCTTGTAGGTGGGGTGGATCCGGTCGCAGTGGCGGGCCAGCAGCCGCCCGCTCATCTCCAGCGTGGTGTAGTGGCCGCCCAGGAGCAGCACGCCGCGGCCCTGGGCCAGGGCCCGCTCCAGGTGTTCGCCGCCCTCGAAGTGGTCCAGCCGCGCCAGCCGGGACTCGGCCCCCCACCAGGCCAGGGCCGACTCGCCCAGGGCGGTGGCGGCGTTGACGAAGGCGCGCCGGGCCAGGCGGCGGATCTCCCGCTCCGGCAGCTCCGGGAAGACCAGCCTCAGGTTGGTGCGGGCCACGCGCCGGCGCGCGGGCGCCAGCCACCAGCCCAGGGTGCCCAGGGCCCGGCCCACGCCCAGCAGCAGGGGGTAGGGCAGGGCGCCCCAGGCGCGCAGCAGGCCCAGGCCCAGCCAGGTGGGCCAGTGGCGGGGGGCCAGGTAACGGTGCCAGGGAAAGGGGGTGGAATCGCTCACGGTCCGGGCGCCTCAGCGCAGGCGCCGGCTGATGTCCTTGAACCGCGGGTGGGCGGCATCGCGCAACCACTCGAACAGGACCGACTCGGTGCAGGTGACGTGGGCCCCGGCCGCCGCCATGCGGGCCAGGGCATTGCGGTGGTCGGCCTTGCGCCGCGAGCAGGCGGCGTCGGCGACCACGAACACCTGGCGCCCTGCCGCCAGCAGGCCGGCGGCGGTCTGCAGCACGCAGACGTGGGTCTCCACGCCGGCGAGGATCACCTGGGGCCGGATCAGCGCGGCGTCGAACCCCGGCTCGCCGCAGCAGGCGAAGCGGGTCTTGGTGGCCGCCGGCGGCGGCAGGCGCCGGTCCAGCTCGGCCACGGTGGGGCCCAGCCCCCTGGGGTACTGCTCGGTGCGCAGGACCGGGATCTGGAGCTGGGCGGCGGCGTCGGCCAGCAGGGCGATGTTGCGCACCACCTGTTCCGCCACCGCCTCGGGCATGGCGGCCAGCAGCTTCTCCTGCACGTCGATGACGACGAGCTGGCCGGCGGCGGCATCGCACAGCGGCAACGCCTGCGCGTCAGGGGCTGAAGGGTTCCCGGTCATCGGAGTCGGATTTCTTCCTCGACGGCTTCACAGAGTTCGCATCGGCGGGTATGCATGCCCCGCGGGTCGAAAAGGCTTGATGGGGTTGCTTGCTGTTCACTGCTTCCTCGCTGGTCCCGGCGCTCCGGGGATTGAACCCCGCTCCGCGGAACCTGTTTCTTTCCCCTCACCCTGGCCCTCTCCCGGAGGGAGAGGGAACTGTCTTTTCGCACGCGGCGGAGCTGCGATGCCCCGGCCGGTTCTGCCGTCCCCTCTCCCCGGGGGAGGAGCACGTAGGGTGTGTTTGCGAAGCAAACGCACCGTCTGGGGAGCGGTGGTTGCCCGGTATCCATTTATCCCCTCACCCTGGCCCTCTCCCGGAGGGAGAGGGAACTGTCTTTCCGCATATGGCGGGACGATTCATGCCCCGGCGGATTCTTCCGTCGCCCTCTCCCCGTGGGGAGGGGCCGGGGTGAGGGGGATCAAATCCTGGCCCCCAGCCCCCAGCCCCCTTAATATTTACTTGAGCCACGCGTTGATGCGGTCCAGGTCGGCCTCCGCCAGGATGCCCGCGGCCTGCTTGAGCTTGAGGGTCTGCAGCAGGTAGCGGTAACGGGCGGCGGCGTACTCGCTGCGGGCCCGGTACAGCTCCCGCCGGGCATTGAGGACATCCACCGCGGTGCGGGTCCCCACCTCGAAGCCGGCCTCGGTGGCCTCCAGGGCCGTTTCCGTGGACTTGAGCACCTGCTTCAGGGCCTTGACCCGGCTGATGTCGGCCAGCACGGTGAGAAAGGCGCTGCGGGCACCCTGCTCGGTGGCCCGGCGCACCTGCTCCAGGTTCTGGAGCGCGGCGTCGTATTCATGGGCCGCCCGGCGGGCCGCCGCGCTCACCCCGCCCCCCTGGTAGAGGGACAAGCTGAACTGGATGCCCACGGCGGTGTCCGTGGCCTCGAAGGCGAAAATCCCGCCCCGGTCGCTGTACTGGTGGCTGGCCACCAGGTCCACCGAGGGCCAGTGGCCGGCCCCCGCCCGGGCCACCTCCTGGCGCGCCACTTCCACTGCCTGCTGGGCCGCCAGCAGGGCCAGGTTCTGTTCCAGGGCCTGCCGGACCCAGGCCTCCTCGTCCTCGGGGTCGGGCCGCACCAGGGGCATGTCGGGGGCCAGCCGGGCCAGGGTCTTGGGCAGGCGGCCGATGATGGCGCGCAGGGACTCGCGCGCCACCGCCAGGCCGTTGCGGGCCTCGATGGCGCGTGCCACCGCCTGGTCGTGGCGGGCCTGGGCCTCGTGCACGTCGGTGATGGCGGTCAGCCCCACGTTGAAGCGCTGGCGGGTCTGGTTGAGCTGCTGGCCGATGGCCTTCTTCTCCGCCTCGGCAAAGCTCAGGTTGTCGATGGCCGCCAGCACGTCGAAGTAGGCCTGGGCCACCCGCAGCAGCAGTTCCTGGTGCACCTGCTGGTACTCGAACTCGGCCTGGGCGACGCGGGCCCCCGCCTGGCGCAGGAGGATGATGCGGTCGCGGCGGAACAGGGGCTGGCTCAGGCTCAGGGCCAGCGTGGTGTCGCTGAAGTCACGCCGGCCGGGGGCGGAGAAAGGACTGGCGATGATTTTCTGGGTGGCCTCGCTGCGCTGGCCCGACAGGGTCAGGCTGGGGAGGAGTCCGGCCAGCGCCTCGGGGCGGCTCTCCAGGGCCGCCCGCCGGCGGGCCTCGGCGGCGCGGAACACGGGGTCGGCCTCCAGCGCCAGGTCGTACACCTGGCGCAGGTCCTGCGCGGCGACCGGCATGGCCAGCAGCATGGCGGTGGCGATGAAGGCGAAACGGGTCATTTTCTACGGCATCCTTGATGAGCGGAGGTCACCGCCGGGTTCACGGGCGAAGTCAGTAGCGGGGCATGGCCGGGTCCACCTCGCGGGCCCAGGCTTCCACCCCCCCTTCCAGGTTGATCACGTTGGCGAACCCCAACCGTTCCAGGTACAGGGCCACCTGACGGCTGCGGATGCCGTGGTGGCAGATGACCACCACCTCGGCCTCGGGGTCCAGTTGCGGCGCCACCTCGGGCACCCGGCGCATGGGCACCAGGCGTGAGCCCGCGATGCGGCAGCGCTCGAATTCCCACGGCTCGCGCACGTCCAGGAGCAGGGGCGGGTCGGCGGAGGCCAGCCGCGCGGCCAGGTCGCGGGGATGGAAGCGGCGCATGGAGCAGCGGATGTCAGAGGACGAAGCGCTGCGGCCGGGGCGCGTTGACCAGCGGGGGCAGCAGGGTCTCGAACAGGTCCTCGCTGGCCCACTCGTTCTCCGCCACCCGGGTGACCAGGCGGGCGTTCATCACCGGCGGCTCGCCCACGATGGCGAACAGCCGCCCATCCGGGGCCAGGTCCCGCTTCCAGGTTTCTTCCAGCACGGGCACGGAGCCGGTGAGGACGATGACGTCGTAGGGGCCGTGCCGCGACCAGCCGCGGGCGGCGTCGCCGGTGTCCAGGGTCACGTTGTCCAGGCCGTGGGCCGCCAGCCGCTCGCCGGCGGCAGCGGACAGGTCTTCGAAGATCTCCACCGAGTACACGTGGCGGCCCAGGTGGGCCAGGAGGGCGGTGAGATAGCCCGAGCCGGTGCCCACTTCCAGCACCACGTCGTCCGGCTGCACGTCCAGGGCCTGGAGCAGGCGGGCCTCCACCTTGGGCGCCATCATCACCTGGTCGTGGCCGATGGGAATGTTCATGTCGGCAAAGGCCAGGTTGCGGTAGCGCGGCGGCACGAAGTCCTCCCGCGGCACCCGCATGAGCAGGTCCAGCACCCCCTGGTCCAGCACCTCCCAGGGGCGGATCTGCTGCTCGATCATGTTGAATCGGGCCTGTTCCAGATTGACGTCCATCATGTTCGCCATACCCTTGCGTTGGTTACGGGTTCCACCGCCGGTGCCACGGACGGCGCCCCGGGCCGGGTCCGGGGCCCCGGCGGGCAGGTGCCAAGCCTACGCGCTCGCCTCCGCACTGGCAAGGAACCGGCGGGGCGGGCCTTGCGCGCGGGCCCCTTATTCTATAACGTGGGCCCTCGGCTGGGGGCGCCCCCGCGGGCCGGGCACGGCGGCGCGGCGGGCTGAGACCGTACCCCTCGAACCTGAACCGGCTAGCACCGGCGGAGGGAAGCCACCTTGCGACACCACGCCTCAAGGATGCCCACCCGCGCTGCGTGCGGCCGTCGCCACAGACGGTGACCACCATGAGCGCCAGACCCGAGGATTTCACCACCCGCGCCGCGACCCTGTCGGAAGAGGCGACGCGGCCGTTTCCCAACTCGCGCAAGATCTACGTGCAGGGCTCGCGCCCCGACCTGCGCGTGGGCATGCGCGAGATCATGCAGTCTCCCACGCCCACGGCCCGGGGGGCCGAGGAGAATCCGCCCATTCCGGTCTACGACACCTCCGGCCCGTACACCGACCCGGAGGCCGGGATCGACCTCACCCGGGGGCTGCCCGCCCTGCGCGAGGCCTGGATCGTGGAGCGGGGCGACACCGAGCTGCTGGACGGGCCCAGCTCCGAGTACGGCCGCGCGCGCCTGGCCGATCCGGCGCTGGAGACCCTGCGCTTCGGCCACGTGCGCCGGCCGCGGCGGGCGAAGGCCGGCTGCAACGTGACCCAGATGCACTATGCCCGGCGCGGCATCGTCACGCCGGAGATGGAGTACGTGGCCATTCGCGAGAACTGCCGGCTGGAGGCGCTGCGCGCCGATCCGCGCTACGAGAAACTGCTGCGCCGGCACCCGGGCCAGCCCTTCGGTGCCCGGCTGCCGGACGCGATCACGCCGGAGTTCGTGCGCCGGGAGGTGGCCGCCGGGCGCGCCATCATCCCGGCCAACATCAACCACCCCGAGCTGGAACCCATGATCATCGGGCGCAACTTCCGGGTGAAGATCAACACCAACATCGGCAACTCGGCGGTGACCTCCGGCATCGCCGAGGAAGTGGAAAAAATGGTGTGGTCGGCGCGCTGGGGCGGCGACACGCTGATGGACCTCTCCACCGGCAAGAACATCCACGAGACCCGCGAGTGGATCCTGCGCAACGCGCCCATGCCCATCGGCACCGTGCCCATCTACCAGGCCCTGGAGAAGGTGGACGGCCGGCCCGAGGAGCTCACCTGGGAGATCTTCCGCGACACCCTCATCGAGCAGGCGGAGCAGGGGGTGGACTACTTCACCATCCACGCCGGGGTGCGCCTGGCCTACGTCCCGCTCACGGCCGAGCGCGTGACCGGCATCGTCTCCCGCGGCGGTTCCATCATGGCCAAGTGGTGCCTGGCCCATCACCGGGAGAACTTCCTCTACACCCACTTCGAGGAGATCTGCGAGATCATGAAGGCCTACGACGTGGCCTTCTCCCTCGGCGACGGCCTGCGCCCCGGTTCCATCGCCGATGCCAACGACCGGGCCCAGTTCGCCGAGCTGGAGACCCTGGGCGAGCTGACGAAGATCGCCTGGGAACACGACGTGCAGGTGATGATCGAAGGCCCGGGCCACATCCCCCTGCATCGGGTCAAGGAGAACGTGGACAAGGAGCTGGCCGACTGCTTCGAGGCGCCGTTCTATACCCTCGGTCCGCTGGTGACCGATATTGCCCCGGCCTACGACCACATCACCTCCGCCATCGGGGCCGCCAACATCGGCTGGTACGGCACGGCCATGCTGTGCTACGTCACGCCCAAGGAACACCTGGGCCTGCCCGACAAGCAGGACGTGCGCGACGGCATCATCGCCTACAAGATCGCCGCCCACGCCGCCGACCTGGCCAAGGGCCACCCGGGGGCGCAGCTGCGGGACAACGCCCTGTCCAAGGCCCGGTTCGAGTTCCGCTGGGAAGACCAGTTCAACCTGTCGCTGGACCCGGAGCGGGCGCGCGAGTTCCACGACGAGACCCTGCCCAAGGAGGCGCACAAGGTGGCCCATTTCTGTTCCATGTGCGGGCCCAACTTCTGCTCCATGAAGATCACCCAGGAGGTGCGCGACTACGCCGCCGCCCGCGGCATCGGCGACGTCACCGTGGCCGTGGAGGCGGGCCTCGAGGAAAAGGCCGAGGAATTCCGGCGCGCGGGGGGTGAGATCTATCACAAGGAATGACGCCGGCATTTGCCCGCCGCGGCGGGCTGGCGTAGAGTCGCGGACACAGTGGGGCGAGTACGGCGACGGGGAGGAGACATGGCCCATACCGTGGCAGTGGATCCCCGGGCGGGACGGGTGACCCTCACCGTCCGGGGGGAGTTCGGCCTGGCCGAGGCCCGCGCGGCGTTCGATGCCTTCGTGTCCCATCCCGACTTCGTGCCGGGCATGGACCTGCTGTGCGACCTGCGCGAGGCGGTGATGCGCCCGCGCCCCGGGGAGGTGGAGGCCCTGGTGCGCCACATCCACGGCCGCAGCGAGCGCCGCGGGCGTGGCTACCGGGTGGCGTTCGTGGTCGCCGGCAGCTTCGAGCAGGCCATCATCGACGCCTTCCGGGGGTCGGGCCTGGTGCTGCCGGAGGCGGTGCGCATCTTCACCCGGCCCGACGAGGCCGCGGCCTGGCTGGCCGAGCCCCACGAGCAACCGGCCTGAGCATGGGCAGGGGATCGGCAGTGCGGCAAGCGGGCTCCCTGTTCCTCGCAGCCGTGCTGCCGGCCCTCCTGGCGGCCGCCTGCGCCGGCGGGGTGGACCCGGCCCGGGTGGACCTGAGCCAGGATCCGGCCGAGGCCGTGGCGCGGCTCAAGTCCGGGGTGGAACGGGCCCGGGCCGAGGACGTCCACGTGCTCTCCCCCGGCTGGTACCGCCAGGCCGAGGACAGCGCCGCCGAGGCCGCGGCCCTGCTCAAGAGTCACGCGGCCTTGCAGGACATCCTGGCCGCGGCCGCCCGCGGCGAGGCACGGCTGGAACAGGCGCGCCGCTTCGCCGCCCTGGCCCGGCGCGAGCTGGCCGCGGTCTTCGGCGCCCGGGCCGCGGCACTCAAGGCCGGTGCCCCCAGGCTGTACCCGGGCGAGGTGGAATCCCTGGAGGAGCGGTTCCTCGCGCTGACCTCCGCGGTGGAGGACGACGACCTGGCGGGGGCCAAGGCCGACGCCCCGGCGGTGGAACGGGGCTACCGGCAGGTGGAACTCAAGGCCATCAAGGAGCACCTGCTGGGCGAGGCCCGCCGGCTCATCCGCGCCGCCGACGCCGCCGGGGCGCGCAAGCTGGCACCGCGCTCCCTGGCCCGGGCCCGCCATGCCCTGGCCGCCACCGACGCCTTCATCACCCGCAACCCCTACTCCGAAGAGACCCGCACCCGGGCCGAGGACGTGCTGCGCAAGGCCCGCCACGTGGGGGTGGTGCTGCAGCAGGTGAAGGCCTGGCGGCGCCAGCCGGTGGAGGACCGGATCCTGTGGGTGGAGCGGCAGCTCCTGCGGGTGGAGACCCAGGTCATCGGGCCCGAGGCGGAAAAACGGGTCCAGTCGCTGGACCGGCGCTTCGCCGCGCTGGCCGAGCGGGCCAGGGCCATGCGCCACGCGCAGGACTTCGTCAACACCGAGCTGGCCAACCTGCAGGGGGAGCTCAAGCGGCTGGGCGAGGTCCAGGCCCGGCAGGAAGCGAAGGCCGCGCGCGAGGCCCGCATCTCGCGCGTGCTCACCATGTTCGAGCCGGGCGAGGCCGAGGTCTTCCGCCAGGGCGACGCCCTGCTCATCCGCCTGCGCGGCCTCAACTTCGAGGTGGGCAGGGCCTACGTGCTGCCGGCCCATTATCCCCTGCTCACCAAGCTCCAGAACGCCATCCGCCTGGTGGGGGCGCGGCGGGTGCTCATCGAGGGCCACACCGACATCACCGGGTCCCTGGCCCACAACCGCGTCCTGTCCCAGCGCCGGGCCGAGGCGGTGGCGGCCTACCTGGTCAACACCGGTGCGGTGAAGCGCGAGGGGGTCACCGCCATCGGCTACGGCCCGGAGAAGCCCATCGCCCCCAACAACACCGCCGCCGGCCGCCGGCTCAACCGCCGCATCGACGTCACCCTGGTCCTGCGCTGATTCGGAGGACGGAGGACGGAGGACAGAAGTTCGCAGGGCACGCCGGCGACACAGGCGCACCATTCGGGGTGCGGTCCTTGCCCGGTGTCCATTGACCCCCTCACCCTGCCCCTCTCCCGGCGGGAGAGGGGACCGTTTTTTCACACGCAGCGGAGTT
>JALSIK010000361.1 GCA_026990045.1 Chromatiales bacterium
GCCCGCGGCTGGCCACCACGTGGTCGTGCCCCAGCGAGGCCAGGGGACCACCCCGGCGCACCACCACCCAGGCACCGCCCTGCCCCGGCGCGATGCGGTACACCACCCGTCCCGCCCGGGCGGCCGCCCGGTACCCGGCCTCGTCCAGCGCGGGCGGCGCCGCCACCGGCGCCGGGGCACGGGGAGCCGGGGTACAGGCCGCCAGCACCAGCAACAACGGGAAGAGCGCGTGCCCCCTCACGGTGCGACCTCCCGCAGGCGGAGCAGGAAACGCACCTCCACCCCGGGCGCCACGCCGCCGGCGTCGTCCGGACCGATGCCGAACCAGGTGCGATCTACGGTCATGGTTCCTTCCAGCCGGCCCTCGCCGGGATGCCACGACAGGGGCACCTCCAGGTCCCGCCTCATGCCCTTCACTTGCAGCGCGCCGCGGGCCAGCAGCCGGCCTTCACCGGATTCCACCACCTCGCCTTCGTACCCGGCCCATGCATGACGACGCAGGTGGAGCCACTCCGGTCCGGCGATGGCCCGGTTCACGTCGCTGAGTTCGAAACGGAGGCTGGTCATGTCCACCTTCACCTGGACGCCGCCCGGAACGCCGTCCCGGGGCGGGTGGAAGCGGACCCGGAAACGGTGAAAGCGGCCGGGCACCGGCTGGCCCTCGAACCGTGCCGTCACCTCCAGCCGGCCTTCGTCCAGCACCCACACCGCCTGTTCCTTGCCCGGCGCCGCTGCCGCCCACAGCACCGGCAGCAGCAGGAGCACCCGCCAGCCCCGGGCGGTCCCGGAAACGATGTCAGTGCAGCCGATCACGATCCCTCCGCCCCTCATGCACGCCGACCCCGAGTATAACCGCAGGACTGTGATCGACAACTCCCCGAACCCACCGTTCCCTGGCGGCATGGCAGTCGTCGCGAGAGGGACAAAACCCCGGTGCGGTTGCTGCGCGATTGCACCCCTCATATTGGAAAATGGAGAATGGATGCCGGGAACGATGCAGCCGCTGTGCGGCGTGTTCATATCCCCTCACCCTGACCCTCTCCCGAAGGGAGAGGGGACCGCCTTTGCACGCGCAGTGGAAACTGGATGCCGCGGCCGGTTTTTCCTGCTCTCTCCCCCGGGGCAGAGGGTCGGGGTGAGGGGGATCAATCCCCCGGCGCCGCCGTGTGCATATACCCCGTGGCTTTTCTGCTCCCTCAGAGCGGCCGGTCGCAATGGAACGCGGAATGACGGATGCGGTTGAGCTCCCCCGCAGCGAGAGGGGACTGCCTTTTTGCGCGCGCTGGAGGCCGGATGCCGCGGCCGGTTTTTTCCTGCTCCCTCTCCCCCGGGGGAGAGGGTTGGGGTGAGGGGGATCAATCCCCCGGCACCGCCGTGTGCATATACCCCGTGGCTTTCCCGCCCATTCAGAGCGGCCGGTCGTAATGGAACGCGGAATGACGGATGCGGTTCAGCTTGTGCCGCCGCGACAGGCGGTAGAACCGGCGCAGCTCGCGCGTCGCCCGCCTGGCGCTGGCGCACCGGATGAGATGCCGGTGCAGGGCGCCGCAG
>JALSIK010000362.1 GCA_026990045.1 Chromatiales bacterium
CGAGGTGCACGGCCCGGCCCGGGCCCTGCTCACCGCCGAGCGCACCGCGCTCAACTTCCTCCAGACCCTGTCGGGCACCGCCACCGCCACCGCCCGCTACGTGGCCGCGGTGGCCGGGACCGGGGCGCGCATCCTGGACACGCGCAAGACCCTCCCCGGCCTGCGCCGGGCCCAGAAGTACGCCGTGTGGTGCGGCGGCGGCGAGAACCACCGCCTGGGCCTGTTCGACATGGTGCTGGTCAAGGAGAACCACATCCGCGACGCCGGCTCCCTGGCCGCGGCGGTGGCGGCGGCCCGGAGCGCGGCCCCCGGCCTGCCCCTGGAGGTGGAGGTGGAGACCCTGGACGAGCTGGAGCAGGCCCTGGCCCTGGGGGTGGAACGCATCCTGCTGGACAACATGCCCGCCGGGACCCTGCGCGAGGCGGTGGCGCGCACCGCCGGCCGGGCGAAGCTGGAGGCCTCGGGCGGCATCACCCTGGACAACGTGCGCGCCGTCGCCGAGACCGGGGTGGATTTCATCTCCGTGGGCGCGCTCACCAAGCACCTCCAGGCGGTGGACCTGTCCCTGGCCCTGGACGCGGGAGAGTGACGGGCGCGGCCCTGCCCGGGGCCGTTTTTTTTCCGTCCGCGGTTGACGAACCGGGTTTCGTCACTTATACCTAGTATTCATCGGGGTAATTTTTGCGGGTCGAAACCATGCGTCTGTCAACCAAGGGCCGCTACGCCGTCACGGCCATGCTCGAGATCGCCATGCGCCAGCACGAGGGACCGGTGACGCTGGCGGACATCTCCAACATCCAGGGCATCTCCAATTCCTACCTGGAACAGCTCTTCGCCATGCTGCGCAAGCACGGGCTGGTGAAGGGCGTGCGCGGCCCCCGCGGCGGCTACCGCCTGGCGCGGCCGGCGGCGGAGATCAGCATCGCCGACATCATCCTGGCGGTGGACGAGAAGATCGAGACCATGCGCTGCGAGGGCCGCGGGGACTGCGACAACGGCCGCCCCTGCCTCACCCACGAGCTGTGGAAGGAGCTGTCGGACCAGCTCTACGACTTCCTCAACGGCATCACCCTGGCCGAGTACGTGGAGCGGCCGGCCATCAAGGAGCTGGTGGCACAGCGGGAACAGGAGCAGGCCCGCGCCAGCGGCGCCGCCTGACAGCGGGCCGTCTCAGGCGCCCTTGCCCTTCTTCAGCCGCGCCGCCAGCGCCTCGGCGAAGCGGATGCGCCGGCGCTGTTCCTCCGCCTTGCGCCGGGCCTCGGCCTCCTCCGCCGCCCGCAGCTCGGCCTCGCGCCGGGCCTGTTCCTCGCGGATCTTCTGCTGCAGCATGCGGCGGGTCTCCTCGGGCAGGTCCTCCCTGAGGAGTCCCATGTCCTCCCGCACCACCGCCCGGGCCACGCGATCCAGCAGGGCCTCGTCGAGCTGCTGCGGCGCCAGGTTGAGGCGCCGGACCCCGAACCCGTCCAGGTTGCGCAGGGTCAGCACCACGCGGGAATTGTCCACGTCGGCCTCCAGCGCCACCGTCACCGGCACCACCGGCTCCACCTCGA
>JALSIK010000363.1 GCA_026990045.1 Chromatiales bacterium
CGCGGCGATGCCGCCGGGAGGCGGGGGAAGATCACGCCATGTCGCGGCGGCTTGAGCGAAGCGAAGGCTGCGCTGAGAGCTACGACTGAATCCGCGCCCGCGCCGGCGGCATGATCTCGGCGAAGCCGTCGATGGCGGCGAACCCCGCGATCTCGCGCCGGGGCGCGCGGCTGTCGGGGCGAGCCACCGCCAGCAGGTAACCCATGCCCCACTGCCGCGCCGATTCCAGCACCGCCAGGCTGTCGTCCACCAGCAGGGTGCGGGCGGCGTCGAATCCCGTCTCCGCCTGCAGCCGGTCCCAGAAGGCCGGTTCCTCCTTGGGCAGGCCGTAGTCGTGGGCGCAGACGATCCCGTCCAGGTGGCGGTCCAGGCGGGTGCGGGTCAGCTTGAGGGTCAGGGCCTTGTGATGGGCGTTGGTCACCAGCAGCGCCCGCCGCCCGCTGCCGCGCAGCCGCTGCAGGAAGGGGATCACGTCCGGGTGCACGTTGATGAGGTGGTCCACCTCGGCCTTGAGCGCGGCGATGTCCAGTTCCAGGGTGCGCGACCAGTAGTCCACGCAGTACCACTGGATGGTGCCTTCCACCGAGGCGAACAGGGGGAACAGGCGGGCCTTGGCCTCGTCCACCTCCAGGCCGTGCTTCTGCGCGTAGCGCAGGGGCACGTGCTGGCGCCAGAAATAGGTGTCGAAGTACAGGTCCAGCAGGGTCCCGTCCATGTCCAGCAGGACGGTGTCGATGCGGTGCCAGGGAACGGTGGGCATGGCGGGCCGGTCACGGCAAAAATGGTAGTATACCCCCGGCGGCATGGCGCGATGCAGCCGGGGGCAGGGGACGGCAAGTGGTTGACCATCAAGGACTTGTTTCTGCGGCCGGGACCAGCGGGCGGCCGGGGCAGGACCGGTTGCCGGGAAGGCGGGCCGGCCATGGGTGAAGGGGGGCTGGAGAAAGCGGAGCTGGAGGCGCTGCTGGACCGGGTGCGGTTGCTGGCGGGCGAGGCGGGACGCCGCATCCTCGGGGTCTACGAGCGGGCCTACATGGTGGAGACCAAGAACGATGCCTCGCCGGTGACCGAGGCCGACATGGCGGCGCACGAGGTCATCGTCGACGGCCTCCAGTCCCTGCCCCATGCCTGGCCGGTGCTGTCGGAGGAATCCGTGGACATCCCCTTCAGCGCCCGGGCCCGGTGGGACACCTACTGGCTGGTGGATCCGCTGGACGGCACCCGCGAGTTCATCAAGCGCAACGGCGAGTTCACCGTCAACATCGCCCTCATCCATGACCACGAGCCGGTGCTGGGCGTGGTCTACGTGCCGGTGAAGGACCTTTACTATTACGCCGCCCGCGGCCTGGGGGCCTGGCGGCGGGAGGACGAGCGGCCGGCGCAGCGGATCCACGTGCGCCGCGCCGGCCAGGGCCCGGTCATCATCGCCGGCAGCCGCTCCCATGCCTCGCCGCGGCTGCAGGCCTTCGCGCGCAACGTGGGCGAGGCGGAGCTGGTGAGCATGGGCAGCTCCCTCAAGTCGTGCCTGGTGGCGGAGGGCCGGGCCGACGTCTATCCGCGCCTGGGGCCCACCTCGGAATGGGACACCGCCGCGGCCCAGTGCGTGGTGGAGGAGGCCGGGGGGCACGTCACCGACCTCCGGGGCCGGCGCCTGCTGTACAACACCAAGGAATCGCTGCTCAATCCGGAGTTCCTCGTGTTCGGGGACGATTCGGTGGACTGGCGCGGGTATGTGCCTGCGGCCGGCGGCGAGTGACGGCATCCGGTGCCCCGCCCCTGTTCAGCATTTCTCCTCGCATTCCAGCGCCCGCAGCAGGGTGGCGGCGTCGGTGGCGGCGGGCAGGCCCACCGCCCGCACCTTGTCGCCGGCCACCAGCGCCGGCAGTGACCGCAGTCCCAGGCGCCGCACCAGGCGTACCCCCTCGGGCTCGGTGGCCAGCAGCACCTCCAGGGTGTGGCCGTGGTGGCGGGACAGCTCGCGCCACAGGGTCTCGGCCGCCTCGCAGCTGGCGCAGCGGTCGGCGAGAACGAGCTGGAGTTTCATGAACGTGTACGCGGCCGGGCCATGGTCTCCAGATAGCACCGGCAGTTGTGATAGGCTTTGACCACGATCAAGTGCCGCCGGACGCCGGGCGAGTCAGCACGATGAACGAGAACGTCGCCGCAGAGCTGCGCCGTGTGCCCATGTTCGAGGCGCTGGAGCGGCGCGAGCTGGAGCAGGTGATGGCACGCATGGTGCGCCTGCACCTGGCGGCCCGGCAGCACCTGTTCAGTTTCGGCCAGCCGGCGGAACGCTTTTACCTGGTGCGCTCCGGCCAGGTCAAGCTGTTCCGGCTCTCCCAGGACGGGACTGAGAAAGTCATCGAGATCATCCAGCCGGGGCAGACCTTCGCCGAGGCGGTCATGTTCATGGAGCAGCAGACCTACCCGGTCAATGCCGAGGCGGTCACGGCCAGTGACCTGTACAGTTTCGACATGCGCTCCTTCCTCGAGCTGCTGCGCGGTTCCACCGATACCTGCTTCCGGCTCATGGCCACCATGAGCCGGCGCCTGCGGGCCCGGCTGGAGGACATCAACAACCTGACCCTGCAGAACGCCACCTACCGCCTCGTGCACTACCTGCTACAGCAGATCCCGGAGGGGGCCATGGAGTCGCCCCAGATCCATCTCACCACCCCCAAGAGCGTCATCGCCGCCCGCCTGTCCATCCAGCCCGAGACCCTGTCGCGGATCCTGGCCCGGCTGGCGGACATGGGGCTGCTGTCGGTGAAGGGCAGCGACGTGACGCTGCACGACGTCGCCGGCCTGCGCCGGCTCATGTAGCCCGGCGCAGGGCGTGGGCGGCGAACAGGGCCAGGGTGAGGACCACCAGCATCCCGGCCTGGTGGGCCGCGGCCAGGGGCACCGGCACCAACAGCAGCAGGGTGGCGATGCCCAGCCCGGCCTGCAGCGGGACCGCCGCCGCCAGCAGGTTCAGGCCCAGGCGCGCCCGGGGCGGGAGGGACCGGCGCCGGGTCCACCACCAGGTGCCGAGGGTGAAGGCCACCAGCGATACCGCCAGCAGGCGGTGGTTGAACTGCACCGCGGGGACGTGCTCGAACAGGTTGCGCCAGGCCGGGACCAGGGTCCAGTAGTCCGGTGGAACCCAGCGGTCCCCCATCAGGGGGAAGGTATTGTAGGCCAGCCCCGCCTTCAGGCCCGCCACGAACCCCCCGGAGAGGGCGGTGACCGCCACCGCCGCGGCCAGCAGGACCACCACCCGCAGCGCCTTCGAGTCGCGGTTGTCACGCCGGGGAAACAGCAGTGACAATGCCAGCCACAGCATGGCAGCGTAGATCAACAATGCCATCCCCAGGTGCGCGGTGAGCCGGTAAGGGCTCACGTGGGGGCGATCCACCAGGCCGCTCTGCACCATGTACCAGCCCAGCAGCCCCTGCAGCCCGCCCAGCACGAACAGGCCCGCCAGGGGCCACACCATGGGGCGGTGGAACCAGCCCCGCGCGAGGAAATAGAGAAACGGCAGGAGGAAGGCCAGCCCGATGAGGCGTCCCAGCAGGCGGTGGGCATATTCGAACCAGAAGATGGACTTGAACTGGTCCAGCGTGATGCCGTGGTTCTTGAGCCGGTACTCCGGAAACTGCTTGTACTGATCGAAGGCCTGCCGCCAGTCGGCCTCGGACAGTGGCGGGACCACGCCCATGACGGGATCCCAGTCCACCATGGAGAGTCCCGAACCGGTGAGCCGGGTCACCCCGCCCAGGACCACCATGGCGAAGACCAGGGCGCAGCAGGCCAGCAGCCATGCCGCCACGGTGCGGGGCCGGCGGCTCAGCGGCGCGCGGGCGGCGGCGGTCGCGGGCGTAGACGGCAGGGCGGTGTCGTCCATGGTACTCATCCGCCGCGCGGGGCGGCATT
>JALSIK010000364.1 GCA_026990045.1 Chromatiales bacterium
TGTGCACCAGGGCCGGTGCCAGGCCGGCGCGCGCGGCCGGGACGACCGGCCCCGACAGCACGGCCAGGGCCGCGAGCCCCAGCACCGCGGCGGCGGTGCGGCGCAGCCCCGGCCTGCGCCATGCACCCAGCGCGGCGGCCACTGCGGGCAGCAGCGCCACCGTGGCCCAGGCGTGCACCGCCGCCACCGGCACCCGTTGCCAGTCCAGCAGCACGCGCACACCGCAATCGCCGGCGGCCGCGCACGGCTGCAGTCCGAAGGTGGCGCTGGAGACGGCGCCCAGCACCAGTACCAGCGTGGCCCCGGCCAGCCCGCCCCGGGCCAGCCGCTGCAGGTGCCGGTCTTCCGCACCGCCCGGCGCACGCGGGCCTTGTTTCAGCCACGCCAGCCACAACAGGGCCAGCAGCGCCATCCCGCCCAGCAGGTTGCCCAGGGTCACCGCCACCGGCGCCACGCCGCCGGACCAGAGGCCCAGCGCGGCCAGCCCCGCGGTGAGGGCCGCCGCCCCCAGCAGCGGCGGCAGCATGGTGTGCGGACCCCGCCGCCACACCCGCCCCAGCAGCCCCAGCAGGATGAGCGCCAACCCGCCCGCGCTGGCCCGGTGCACGCGCCGGGCCGGGTCCGCCCCGGTCGCGGCCGTTTCGGCAAGGCGGCCGTAGCACTGCGGCCAGGGACTGCACCCCGGCCCGGATCGCGCCAGCCGCAGCTGGGCACTGGCGGCGATGACGGCCAGCATCAGGCCCAGGGCCAGGACCAGCAGCAGCCGGGTGACCGGGTCGGCACTCACGATCAATCCTCCGGCCGGGGCAGGCGGGTCTTGACCTCGCCCCGCACCAGGCGCACGCGCTTGGCACTGGTCTTCCAGTCCACCTGGTTGTGGCCGTAGGCGAAGTTCCAGGCCCAGGCCCCGGGATAGTACAGGTGAGTCTCCCTGGTCCAGTATTGATCCGCCCGCGCGTTGGGGAAAAAGGCCGGGTCCTGGGTCGGTCCCGGGTAGCGGCGGGTGCCGTCGTTGATGGAGGCGATCTCGGCCTGGTCCGGCAACCGCCAGTCTTTGAAGCCGCACCAGCCGGCGGCGTTGACGGCCGCGACGAAGGCCAGCGTGTCGCAACCGCTGCCCCGGCAACGCCCGCCGTCGCGCTTGCCTGCCGCGCCCTTGTTGTGCACGGGGTCCGGGTCGTACCAGGTGTAGGTGTGATCGGCATCGTGCAGCCCCCCGTCCGCCTGCTTGACTTCCCACACCAGGCCGGTCCGGCGATCACGCACGCAGGCCCAGGGATGCCGCGCGAAGTTCCCGTCGCCGGCATACGGTGCGCCGTTGCGGTCGAGGCGCTCGAAGCGGGGTTTCCCCTCCGCGCCCTCCCCGGGCGGCGGGGCCTTGCAGCCGCCCGCTGCCAGCAGAGCGCAGAGGATGGTCCAGGGACGGGTAGGGATATTCATTCGGTACGGTCTCATCGGCGTGCCGCCATGGTTCCGGAGCCGGGTCCCGGCGCCGTCACCGCTCGCGCAGACATCGAACCATCGCCACCGCGGTTGCGTCTTGACCTAGGTCAAACACCCGGCGGCACTTTGGGGCTATCAGTTACGGCATCCGCCATCCATGCCATGGCGCCGGCCCACCGGCAACGACGCGCACTACACCAGAGGAGGTTCGCCCATGGCCGAGCACGCAACCGACGACCGACCCGAGACCCAGTCCATCCCGGTGATGCAGCGGGTGCTGGACAACCCCTTCCTGCTGCTGTTCCTGGGCGTGGTGATGCCGACGGTGTTCTACATCATCTGGGGCATCATGGAAATCATCTCGATCCCCATTGCCAAGTAGCAACAACACCCGGCGCCGTCCCTTGGTCCGGCGCCGCAATGGAGGGCCGCCATGAGCTCGATAATGCCGCCGCACCAGAAGATCTGGTGGAAACAGCCCATCGACCGTGTCGAGGCGATGTGGATCGCCATCGCCCTGCTGTGGTCACTGATCATGTTCGCCATGATGCCGTTCTGGCACGTGTACGGAAAACAGAACCTGTCCAACGAGGCCTACCGCACCACGCCGGAGATCTTCGGCCAGAAGGTGCAGGCCATGATCGACCGGTACACGGTGCGCACGGAAACCGACCAGCAGATCCCGGTGGTGCGGCCGCCGGCGGGCAGCGACGTCTACCTCGCGGGGCGCCTGTGGCAGTGGTGGCCCATGCTTGAGCTGGAGAAGGGCAAGAGCTACCGGCTTCACCTGTCGTCCATGGACTGGCAGCACGGGTTTTCCCTGCAGCCACTCAACATCAACCTGCAGATTATCCCCAATTACGAGACCGTGGTGACCATCACCCCCGACACCAGCGGCGAGTTCACCATCGTGTGCAACGAGTACTGCGGCATCGGTCACCATTCGATGCTGGGGAAGATCTACGTCGTGGAATAGGAGGACACCGCCCATGGCCAACGACAATCTGTTCCGGGTCTGCCCCACGACCGGTCTCCAGTTCCACAAGCCTGCCGAGGCGCTGATGAAGGCCAACGCCGTGGTGGCGGTGGTGATCCTGCTGGTCGGCGGTGTGCTGGCCCTGCTGGTGACGCTCACCCGCTGGCCGGCGGTCCACCTGCTGGCAGCCGACCAGTTCTACCAGGCGCTCACCGCGCACGGCATCGACATGCTGATCTTCTGGATCATCTTCTTCGAGATGGCGGTGCTCTACTTCACCTCGTCCACGCTGTTGCGCTGCCGCCTGGCGACGCCGCGCTGGGCCTGGGCGGGATTCGCCCTCATGGTGATCGGTGCGGCGTGGACCAACATCGCCATCCTCCGCGGCGATTCCAGCGTGATGATGACCTCCTACGTGCCCATGCCGGCCAATCCCAATTTCTACCTCGGCCTGATCCTGTTCGCGGTGGGTGCGCTCATCGGCTGCTTCGTGTTCCTGGGGACCCTGGTCATCGCCCGGGCCGAGCGTACCTACGAGGGCTCCATTCCCCTCGTGACCTTCGGTGCGCTCACCGCGGCCATCATCGCCATCTTCACCATCGCCTCGGGGGCCATCATCCTCATTCCCACCTGGTTGTGGTCCGTGGGTTACATCAGCCAGATCGACCCGCTCATGTATCGCCTGGTCTGGTGGGGGATGGGGCATTCGTCGCAGCAGATCAACGTCTCCGCCCATGTCGCGGTGTGGTATGCCATCGCCGCCATCGTGTTCGGGGCGCGGCCCCTGTCGGAAAAGGTGAGCCGCTCGGCGTTCCTGCTCTACATCTTGTTCCTGCAGCTCGCCAGCGCCCACCACCTGCTGGTGGATCCGGGCATCAGCTCCGAGTGGAAGGTGTTCAACACCAGCTATGCCATGTACCTGGCGGTCCTCGCTTCCATGATTCACGGGCTCACGGTCCCGGGTTCCATCGAGGTGGCGCAGCGCGAGAAGGGCTTCAACCGGGGGCTGTTCGAGTGGATCCGCAAGGCGCCGTGGGGGAACCCCGTCTTCTCCGGCATGTTCCTGTCGCTCATCGGGTTCGGTTTTCTCGGCGGCATTTCAGGGGTGGTGATGGGGACCGAGCAGATCAACATCATCGTTCACAACACCATCTACGTGCCGGGCCACTTCCACGCCACGGTGGTGGTCGGGACGACGCTCGCCTTCATGGCCCTGACGTACTGGCTGATCCCGGTGTTGTTCCGCCGTGAACTGATCCTCAAGGGGTGGGCCAAGTGGCAGCCCTACCTGTTCGGGATCGGCATGTCGGTGTTCTCGCTGGCCCTCATGGGCGCCGGCACCCTGGGCGTGTCCCGGCGCCACTGGGACATGGCTTTCACGGGGACCGCCCTGGGCTACGAGTATCCCGGCAGTGCCTACGTGATGATGGGGCTGATGGGCATCAGCGGCGTGATCGCCGTGGTCGGCGGGGTGATGTTCATCGTGGTGGTGGTGGGATCCCTGCTGTTCGGGCGCAAGACCGAGGAGGCACCACGCTACGGCAGCGAGACCAGCGTGTTGCCCCTGGGCCCGGCCCCCCGCACGGACCACAGCGGGCTGGGGGTCAAGGGCTTCGTGGCGCCGGGCACCTTTGTCTTCGCCCTGGTGTTTCTCACCATCTTCGTCGTCTACTACTTCATCAACTGGAAGTACCTGGCCGCGGTCTGGCCCATGAGCTGACGGGAACGGATGGCACCACCATTTGCGGGGAGAGATGATGTCGACGTTGCAGACCGTGACCCTGAGGCGCACCCGGTCCCAGGTCATGGCGCGGGCGCGGGACGTGGTGCAGGTGTGCAAGCTGCGCATCGGGGTCACCATCGCGTTCACCGCCCTGGCCGGGGCCAGCGTGACGCCGGGTGCGGAGGCGTCGGGCCCGGCCCTGGCCCTGCTGGTGCTGTCGGTCCTGCTGGCGTCCGCCGCGGCGGGCGGTTTCAACCAGTACATGGAGGCGGACCTGGACCGGCGCATGGCCCGGACCCGGACCCGTCCGTTCGCCAGCGGGCGCCTGGCGCGTCACCGGGGCTGGCTGGCGGGTTTTGCCCTGGCCGCGGGCGCCGCGGTGGGCCTGGCCGCCTGGGCCACCAACGCGGTGGCCGCGACCTTCGTCCTGCTGGGGGCGTTGTTCTACGGCCTGGTGTACACGGTATGGCTCAAGCGGCGGACCTGGCTCAACATCGTGATTGGCGGCCTGGCGGGAAGCTTCGCCGTCCTCGCCGGCGCCGCCGCGGTCGACCCCGGCCCGCACCCGGTTCCCCTGCTTTTCGCCCTCGTCCTCTTCTTGTGGACACCCTCGCACTTCTGGAGCCTTGCCATTGCTCTGCAAAGGGAGTACGCGAAGGCCGGTGTACCCATGCTCCCGGTGCTCACCGGGAACAGGACGGCGGCACGGATCGTTCTCGCCAACACCGTGCTGCTGGTCACCGCCTCCGTGCTCCCGGTCTTTTTCGGCCTGGGCGGGCTCTACCTGGCGGGGGCGCTGGCGGGCGGGGGCTGGCTCCTGTACCGTCACCTGCGCATGGCGCGGGATCCCTGTCCCCGCCGTGCGATGGCGGGTTTTCATGCCTCGCTGGTGCAGCTCACCCTGCTGCTGGTGGCGGCCATCATCGATGTCAGTGTCTGAGCGCGCGGCCGCCGTTCCGGCCCGGGCCGTGGTGCGGGCGTTCCTCTGTGGTCTCGTGGCGTCACCGGCAGTGTCGTTGCCGGCCGCGGTGGGGGCGCCGGGCTTCGACCCCGGGCGTGCCCTCGCCGTGAGCGAGGCCGCGATCGGCCGCGAGCTGGGTGACCATGTGCTGCGGGACCGCCGGGGGCGGGCGGTCCGCCTGGCCGGGTTCCGCGGACGCCCGCTGGTGGTGAGCCTGGTCTACACCAGCTGTGCCCGGATCTGTTCCATGAGCACGCGCCACCTGGCCCGGGCGGTGGACGTGGCGCGGGAGGCCCTGGGCGCCGACAGTTTCACCGTGATTACCGTCGGCTTCGACAGTGCCCGCGACACCCCTGCCGCCATGGCGCGGTTTGCCCGCGAACAGGGGATCGAAGACCCGCGCTGGCGGTTTCTCAGCGGCGACGCGGCGACCATCGCCGCCCTGGCGAGGGACCTGGGATTCGCTTACCAGGCCTCGCCCCGCGGTTTCGACCACGTGCTCCAGGCCACGGTGGTGACCGCCGAGGGGCGGGTGTACAGCCAGGTCTACGGCGACCTGGTGAGCGTACCGCAGCTGGTGGAGCCCCTGAAGCAGCTGGTGCTCGGGGTACGGCCGGAGGACGGCTGGTTCACCGGGCTGGGCAAGCGGGTCCGCCTGTTCTGCACGACATACGATGCAGCCTCGGGACGTTACCGTTTCGATTATTCCCTGTTCATCGGCATGGCCATCGGCGGGCTGGTGGTCGGAGGTGGCGCCCTCTACCTGCTGCGGGAGGCGTTGCGGGCGCGAGCCCCGTCCTGAACCGGTCCGCGTCGGCCCGCCGACTTGACATGGATCATTGGGGCCGCGAGCACCTGCGGTAGGCTGGTTCCGTCGCCGTTCCGGGATCCGTCTCACCCGGTCACCAGGAGGGCTCCATGGGCGGGCGTGTCCGCCGGGCCAGCGAGCATGTGCTGGCCCGCATCGAATCCGCGTTCAACGTTGCCTTCGGCAACGCGTGCAATCCCATTTACCATGCAGGCGCACTGACCATCTACTTTTTCTGGATCGTACTGGTCAGCGGCATCTACGTCTTTGTCTTCTTCGAGACCAGTATCTTCGGTGCCTACGCCTCGGTGGAGCGCCTGACCCATGACCAGTGGTACCTGGGTGGGGTCATGCGCAGCCTGCACCGCTATGCCTCCGACGCCGCCGTGGTCACCATGTTGATGCACCTGTTGCGGGAATTCGTCAAGGGCCGTTACCGGGGGGCGCGCTGGTTCTCGTGGCTGACCGGGGTGCCCTTGCTGTGGATGGTGTTCCCGCTGGGCATCACCGGGTACTGGCTGGTGTGGGACCAGCTCGCGCAGTACGTCGCCATCGCCACGTCCGAGCTGCTGGACCGCCTGCCCCTGTTCACCGAGCCCATGGCCCGCAACTTTCTCCTGCCCGAGAGCCTGAGCGACCGGTTCTTCACCCTCATGGCCTTCCTCCACCTGCTGGGGATTCCCATCTTCCTGGTGTTCGGGATCTGGTTTCACCTGCTGCGGGTCGCCGGGCCTCGTGTCAATCCACCGCGGCGCCTGGCCCTGGGCAGCCTGGGCGCGCTGCTGCTGTTGTCGCTGCTGCGGCCGGCCGAGAGCCAGGGCCCGGCCGACCTGGCCCGGGTGCCGCAGGAGCTGGGCCTGGACTGGTTCTACCTGGCCGTCTATCCGCTCTACGACCTCACCTCCGCCGACATCCTGTGGGCGCTGCTGGTGGGCGGCAGCCTGCTGCTGGCACTGGCGCCTTGGCTGCCGCCGGTGAAGCGGGAGCCGGCGGCGGCGGTGGACCTGGCCAACTGCAACGGCTGCG
>JALSIK010000365.1 GCA_026990045.1 Chromatiales bacterium
GGTCGCGGAAGTATTCCAGGGCCGGATAGTAGCCCAGCCGGTGTTCGCGCGCGTAGGCCTGCACCGCCTCGGCCAGTTCCTCGCCCACCCGCACCGGCGAGGCGGGCAGGTAGCGGTCGAACACGTAGGGCGGGATGCGCATGCGCGCCGTCAAGGCGACCCAGCCGATGTTGATGGACCCCATTTCAGCCCGCTCCCAGCAGGCTGGCCAGGCGCCGGTCTATGGGGCCGGTGAGGGGTTCCAGCTTGCGCCGCATCACGGTGCCGATGGCATCGGTGCGGGCGAAGATGGGCCGCAGCAGCGGCTCCCCCACCCGCGACATGAGCAGCACCGCCGCCGCCTGCGCGGCCAGGTCCGGAACCGCCTCCAGCACCGCTGCCAGCGCCCCGGCCCGGGACTCCACCAGCGCCTCGGCGGCCCGTTCCAGGTCGGTGAGATCCTGGCTCTCCGGCATGAGGTGGCGCACGCCCGCGAAGTAGCCCCCGATGACATCGAACAGGATCACGGCCACGTCCTGGTCGCGGGGCTTGCGCAGGGCCTCGCGCGCCACGTGCACGAAGGTCTGGCCCGGCGCCCCCAGCACGCGCAACAGCAGGGCGGCCACGGGATCGCCGGCATCGGCCAGCGGCTGCAACCGCGGCGCCGCCGCCTCCCATGCCGGATGGGCCGGCAACGGGTCGGGCAGCGCGTCCGGCAGCGCCCACAGGAAACCGGCGTAGTAGGTGGTCTTCTGGCGCGCGCGCTGCCACAGCCTGTCGCGGGTGGCCGCGTCCACCAGGCCCGGCTGCAAGACCAGGCGCACCGAGTCCACGATGGCACGCGAATCCTCCTCGAAGGGCAGGAACTCCAGGAGAAAGGCCGCCAGCTCCGGTCCCATGCTGCCCCGGGCGATGTGTTCGTGCTCCAGCATGCGGCGGGCGTTCTCGGCCGTGGGCATGGCCCACCAGGCGCGCCGGGCCAGCTCGTCGGTGAGCCCCTCGGCGTGCACCACCGCCACCACCGCCTCGGGCTCGCCCAGCAGCAGCAGCCGGTCCAGGTTGTCGGCCCGGGCCTGGCCCATGCGGGTCCAGCGCCGCAGGTACACGGGGTAGCCACCGGGCGATCCCAGCACGTGGGTGGACAGCAGCTCGCGCACCTTGCGCAGGTAGATCTCGTCGCGGCAGGTGGGATTGAGCGGCACCCGGGCCTCGCCCTCGCCGGTGAGGGCGTGGAGTACCATGGCCGACTCGTCGATGCGCACCGCCTGCAGGTCCTGTTTCAGCAGGACGTGCAGGCGCAGGCTGTCTTCGCGGGAGAGATCCATGGTTGCAGCGCCGGACGCAGACACGGCGGGAAGGAATCGCGGAGCGTCAGCCGGCGCCGTCGTCGCCTTCCATGTCGAACCCGGCCATGCGGTACCACTTGCGCGCCTCGTCCAGGTCGCGCTCCACGCCGTTGCCTTCCTCGTACATGCGGCCCAGGGTGGCCTGCGAGCCCACCAGGCCCGCCTCCGCCGCCTTGCGGAACCAGTACACGGCCTGCTCGCCGTCGCGCTCCACGCC
>JALSIK010000366.1 GCA_026990045.1 Chromatiales bacterium
CCTCGCCCCTCGCCCCTCGCCCCTCGCCACTCGCCCCTCGCCACTACTCATACCGCCAGTGCCGGTCCAGCACGCGGTAGACCCGGTTGGTGTAGCGGTAGGACCCGGCCGAGCCGTTGTAGCGGGCCAGGGCACGGGTGAGGTTGCCTTTTTCCCTGTCCAGGTAGTAGCGCAGGATGGTGCAGCCCAGGCGCAGGTTGGTGCGGACGTTGAACAGGCTGTCGCCGGGGCGGCCGATCTCCTCGAGCCAGAAGGGCATCACCTGCATCAGGCCCTGGGCGCCGGCGCGGGAGATGGCGTAGCGGTCGAAGCGGCTTTCCACGTGAATCACGGCCAGCACCAGCTCCGGCATGAGCCCGGCGCGGGTGGCCTCATAGTGGACCCGGCGCAGCAGCGCCACGCGCTCGGCCGGGTCCGGCACGTAGGGCGCCAGCCGCTGCGACATGTCGGTGAGCCACACCTCGGCCTCGAAGCGATCGGTGAAGGAGTCGGTCCCGGCGATGGCGGCCCGGAGCAGCTCGCGCAGCTCGGGGTCCACCGGCTGGCCGGCGGCCGGCCCCGCGGCCGCCCAGGCCAGGGCCACCGCCGCCAGCAGCCGGCACCACGGCCGGACCCCGGCGCGGGCGCCCGGCGCCGGGATGCAAGGGATGCAAGGCACGCCCGGCATCACCGCCCGGCCGCCGCCCGGCCCGCCAGCCGTTCCCGCACGTGGGCCACGACGTGGTCCAGGGGCACGTCCACGCTCCCGGTGTCGCGCCGGCCCTTGTATTCCACCGTGCCCTTTTTCAACCCCCGTTCCCCCACCACGATGCGATGGGGGAGGCCGATGAGCTCCATGTCGGCGAACATCACGCCGGCCCGCTCGCCGCGGTCGTCGAGCAGGACCTCGATGCCGGCATCGGTCAGCTCGCGGTACAGCCGCTCGGCGGTCTCGCGCACCGCCTCCGACTTGTGCGGGTTCATGGGCAGCAGCGCGAGCTGGTAGGGGGCGATGGCCTCGGGCCAGATGATGCCGCGCTCGTCGTGATGCTGCTCGATGGCCGCCGCCACCACGCGCGAGACACCGATGCCGTAGCAGCCCATGGTCATGACCACCGCACGGCCGGACTCGTCCAGCACCGTGGCGTTCATGGCCTCGCTGTACTTCCTGCCGAGCTGGAAGATGTGGCCCACCTCGATGCCGCGGCGGATGACGAGCCGGCCCCGGCCGTCGGGGCTGGGGTCGCCGTCCACCACGTTGCGGATGTCCGCGGCCTCCGGCTCGGCCAGGTCGCGTCCCCAGTTGACGCCGGTGAGGTGGAAGCCGTCCTCGTTGGCCCCGCACACGAAGTCGGCCAGGTGGGCGGCGGCGTGATCGACGATGACCGGCAGCGACAGGCCCACCGGGCCCAGGGAGCCGGGACCGCACCCCACCGCGGCACGGATGGCCTCGGCCTCGGCGAAGCGCAGGGGCGCGGCCACCTGGGGCAGCTTCTCCGCCTTGACCGCGTTGAGCTCGTGGTCGCCGCGCAGGCACAGGGCCACCAGGCCGCCGTCGGTCCCGTGCACCACCAGGGTCTTGAGGCACTGCGACGGCGCCACCCCCAGGCACCGCGCCACCTCCTCGATGCTGTGCACGCCGGGGGTGGCCACCCGTTCCATGGCCCGGCCCGGCCCCGGGCGCGGACCGGGCGGCGGTAGGGCCTCGGCCAGCTCCACGTTGGCGGCGTAATCGCCGGCGTCGGAAAAGGCAATGGCATCCTCGCCCGAGTCGGCCAGCACGTGGAACTCGTGAGACAGGCTGCCGCCGATGGCCCCGGTATCGGCCCGCACCGGGCGGAAGTCCAGGCCCAGGCGGGTGAAGATGCGGCAATAGGTCTCGTACATCTGCTGGTAGGTCTCGTCCAGCGAGGCCTGGTCCAGGTGGAAGGAATAGGCATCCTTCATGACGAACTCGCGCGCGCGCATGACGCCGAAGCGGGGCCGGATCTCGTCGCGGAACTTGGTCTGGATCTGGTAGAAGTTGGCCGGAAGCTGGCGGTACGAGCGCAGTTCGTGGCGGGCCAGGTCGGTGATGACCTCCTCATGGGTGGGGCCGAAGCAGAACTCGCGCTGGTGGCGGTCGCGCAGGCGCAGGAGTTCGGGCCCGTACTGGTCCCAGCGGCCCGACTCCTGCCACAGCTCGGCCGGCTGTATCGCGGGCATGAGCACCTCCTGGGCCCCGGCCCGGTCCATCTCCTCGCGCACGATGCGCTCCACCTTGTGCAGCACCCTCAGGCCCAGCGGCAGCCAGGTGTAGAGGCCGGCCGCCAGGCGGCGGATGAGGCCGGCCCGCAGCATGAGCCGGTGGCTGATCACCTCGGCGTCGGCCGGGGTCTCCTTGAGGGTGGCGAGCAGCAGTCGTGAGGCGCGCATGGATCTTCCGCGTGGTGGTTGTGGATTGCCGGCAGATTGTAGCGGCCGCCCCGGGGCGGGTACAGCGACCGCGGTCCGGCGGGCGCCCCGTCAGTCAGGGCGGCCGGTGAGGGCCTCGGCCTGGATCACGTTGGTGTCGCGGCGCACGCGCACGGTCTCGTAGGGGGTGCCGGGCGGGGGCGGGGTGTCGGTGAGCTGCCAGGCGCCGGAAGCGTCGCGCCACTTGTAGGCGGTGGTCACGGCGGGATCGGGCAGGGTGGCGCGCACCGGTTCCGGCAGGGCGGGGAACACCTGGTGGCGATAGTAATAGAGCAGGCCGCCGGCCACCGCCAGGACCAGGAGGATGTAGACGAGGCGGCGCATGGAGTCCGCCGGGGTTCAGAAGGTGCGCCGGTTCCAGCCCCAGAGGTGGCGGGCGGCGTCGGCGAACTCGATGTAGGTGCGCCCGGCGGGCACCCCCAGGGCCTCCTCCACCAGGTTGCACAGGCGCTCCGACAGCCCGGCGGTGCGGTCTTCCGGCAGGCCGATGCTCTTGAGCTCCAGGTAGGCCGCCGGCTCGTCGTTGCCCGCGAAGACCATGGCCAGGGGCGCGGGCTCCAGGGCCACCATCACGTAGTTCTCGGACTTGCCCAGGGCCTCGGCCACCTCGCGCGAGGCGCGGCGGGCGAACTCGGCGGCCTGCTCGGGGGCCGGGGGGCGATTGGTCTGGACCTTGAGGTAGGGCACGGCTCAGTCGCAGAAGTCCTTGACCTGCTGCTTGGCCTCTTCCAGCCGGCGCAGGCGCTCCTCGTCGTCCAGGCGCACCGTGTTACCGTCCTTGTCGGTGATGTAGCGATAGACGGTATAAATCTCCACGTTCTTGCGCGCGATCTCACAGTTCTTGCGCCGCAGCTCCTGGGCCTTGGCCACCTCGGCCTGGACCTTGGCGTCCTCCTCGCGGGCCTGGGCACCGGCCTCGATCTGCTTGCGCCAGGCCTCTCTCTTCTTGGCCGCCGCCGACGACGGCGGCCGGGTGCTGCGGCGCGGGGTGCGGATGTACTCGTACTCGCCGCTGGGCGGCGGGGTCTGGGAGTAGGTGACGTTGCCGTCCTCGTCCACGTACTTGTACATGCCGGCCTGGGCCGCGGCGGCCAGGAGCCAGGCGGCCAGCACACCGGTGGCGATGGAGTGGGGTTTCATGGCGTCACCTCGTACCGTGTCTGCGGCTGGGGCCCCAAACCCAAAGTATTGCAGGGAGATTTGACCCTGTAAACCGGCACCGGCGCCGGCTTCCGCCGGTGCAATGGGGCCGGGGACGTGCTTATAATATGCAGTTTCTGCCGGAGGTCTCCGGCGGGCGCGGTCTTCCAGCCGACGAGGAGCATGCAGTGGAACTCAGTGGCGCCGAAATCGTGGTCCAGTTCCTGAAGGACGAGGGCGTGGAATACGTCTTCGGCTATCCGGGCGGGGCCGTGCTGCACATCTACGATGCCCTGTTCCAGCAGGACGACGTGCGCCACATCCTGGTCCGCCACGAGCAGGGGGCGACCCATGCCGCCGACGGCTACGCCCGCGCCACCGGCAAGCCCGGCGTGGTGCTGGTGACCTCGGGCCCCGGGGCCACCAACGCGGTCACCGGCATCGCCACCGCCTACATGGACTCCATTCCGCTGGTGGTGCTCACCGGCCAGGTGCCCACCCCCTTCATCGGCTCCGATGCCTTCCAGGAGGTGGACGCGGTGGGCATCACCCGGCCCTGCGTCAAGCACAACTTCCTGGTCAAGCGGCGCGAGGACCTGGCCCTGACCCTGAAGAAGGCCTTCTACATCGCCACCTCGGGCCGGCCGGGGCCGGTGGTGGTGGACATTCCCAAGGACGTCACCGATCCCAACGTGCGCATTCCTTACGAGTACCCGCGCGAGGTGAAGATCCGGTCCTACAACCCGGTGGTCAAGGGCCACCCCGGCCAGATCAAGAAGGCCGTGGACCTCATCCTCCAGGCCCGGCGGCCCATGATCTACGCGGGCGGCGGCGTGATCCTGAGCGAGGCCTCGGCGGAGTTCACGGAATTCGCCCGCGCCCTGGGCTATCCCGTCACCCTGACCCTCATGGGCCTGGGGGCCTACCCGGCCACCGATCGCCAGTTCGTGGGCATGCTGGGCATGCACGGCACCTACGAGGCCAACATGGCCATGCACGAGTGCGACGTGCTCATCGCCATCGGCGCCCGCTTCGACGACCGCGTCACCGGCAAGGTGGCCGAGTTCTGTCCCCATGCCCGCATCGTTCACGTGGACATCGACCCGGCCTCCATCGCCAAGAACGTCAAGGTGGACGTGCCCATCGTGGGCGACGTGAAGAACGTGCTGGCGGACATGACCAGGGAGCTGCGCGCGCGCAAGCAGCAGCCGGACGGCGAGGCACTGAAACAGTGGTGGGCCCGCATCGACGAGTGGCGCGGCCGCAACTGCCTGCAGTACGACCGCCACAGCAAGCTCATCAAGCCCCAGTTCGTGATCGAGAAGCTGTACGAGGTCACCGGCGGCGACGCCTACATCACCTCCGACGTGGGCCAGCACCAGATGTGGACCGCGCAGTTCTACAAGTTCGACCAGCCGCGGCGCTGGATCAACTCCGGCGGCCTGGGCACCATGGGCTTCGGCATGCCGGCGGCGCTGGGGGTGAAGCTGGCCCATCCGGATGCCACCGTGGCCTGCGTCACCGGCGAGGCCAGTATCCAGATGTGCATCCAGGAGCTGTCCACGGCCATGCAGTACATGCTGCCCATCAAGATCGTCAACCTCAACAACCGCTACATGGGCATGGTGCGGCAGTGGCAGGAATTCTTCTACGAGAGCCGTTACTCCCATTCCTACCTGGAGGCCCTGCCGGACTTCGTCAAGCTGGCCGAGAGCTACGGCCACGTGGGCCTGCGCATCGAGAAGCCGGAAGACGTGGAGGGCGCGCTGCGCGAGGCCTTCGGCATGAAGGACCGGCTGGTGTTCCTCGATTTCATCACCGACCAGACGGAGAACGTCTATCCCATGATCGCCCAGGGCAAGGGTCACCACGAGATGGAGCTGGCGCCCCACTGCACGGCGCCGCAGTCCGGCGAGCGGGAGCTGGCCTGATGCGTCACATCATCTCGCTGCTGATGGAGAACGAGGCCGGCGCCCTGTCGCGGGTGGCGGGGCTGTTCTCGGCCCGGGGCTACAACATCGAGTCGCTGACGGTGGCGCCCACCGAGGATCCGTCGCTGTCGCGCATGACCCTCGTGACCACGGGCTCGGAGGAGATCATCGAGCAGATCACCAAGCAGCTCAACAAGCTCATCGACGTGGTCAAGCTGGTGGACCTCACCGAGGGGGCCCACATCGAGCGCGAGCTGATGCTGATCAAGCTGCGCGCACCCGACGCCGAGCGCCGGGCGGAAATCAAGCGCCTGGCCGACATCTTCCGCGGCCGCATCATCGACGTGACCGACAGCACCTACACCATCGAGCTGACCGGCGACGGCGACAAGCTGGACGCCTTCATCGGCGCGGTGGGCGAGGGCGCCATCATCGAGACCGTGCGCACCGGCGCCTCGGGCATCGCCCGCGGCACGCGCAGCCTGCACCTCTGAGGCCGGCACGGGACGCGGCGTTCCGCACCAGTTGTTTCATTTGCCTGGGGAACCACACATGAACATCTACTACGACAAAGATTGTGACCTGTCCATCATCCAGGGCATGAAGGTCACCATCGTGGGCTACGGTTCGCAGGGCCACGCCCATGCCAACAACCTCAAGGACTCCGGGGTGGACGTCACCGTGGGCCTGCGCGAGGGCTCGGCCTCGGTGGCCAAGGCGGAGCAGGCCGGGTTGACGGTGAAGCCGGTGGCCGAGGCGGTGGCCGGGGCCGACCTGGTGATGGTGCTGGCGCCCGACGAGCACCAGGCCCGGCTGTACCGCGAGCAGATCGAACCCAACATCAAGCAGGGCGCGGTGCTGGCCTTCGCCCACGGCTTCAACATCCACTTCGGCCAGATCGAGCCGCGCGCCGACCTGGACGTGATCATGATCGCGCCCAAGGGGCCGGGCCACCTGGTGCGCTCCACCTACACCCAGGGCGGCGGCGTGCCCTCGCTGGTGGCCGTGTTCCAGGACGCCTCGGGGCGGGCCAAGGACATCGCCCTGTCCTACGCCTCGGCCAACGGCGGCGGCCGCGCGGGCATCATCGAGACCACCTTCCGCGAGGAGACCGAGACCGACCTGTTCGGCGAGCAGGCGGTGCTGTGCGGCGGAACCACGGCGCTGGTCCAGGCCGGGTTCGAGGTCCTGGTGGAGGCGGGCTACGCGCCGGAGATGGCCTACTTCGAGTGCCTGCACGAGCTCAAGCTCATCGTCGACCTCATGTACGAGGGCGGCATCGCCAACATGCGCTACTCCATCTCCAACACCGCCGAGTACGGCGATCTCACCCGCGGGCCGCGCATCATCACCGAGGAGACCAGGAACGAGATGCGCCGCATCCTCAAGGAGATCCAGAGCGGCGAGTTCGCCCGCGAGTTCATCATGGAGAACCAGACCGGGGCCCCCACCCTCAAGGCCAAGCGGCGCATCGGCCGCGAGCATCCCATCGAGCAGGTGGGCCAGCGCCTGCGCGACATGATGCCGTGGATCAAGGCCAACAAGATCGTCGACAAGGCCCGCAACTGAGGCCGCGCCTGCCGGCCGCGGCGGCGGTGCGCCACGCCCTCGTCGCCCCCGAGGGGCGGTGGGTGGTGCTGGGCCTGGTCCTGCTGGCGGCGCTGGCCTGGGCCTGGCGCCCGCCGCTGGCGCTGCCGGTGCTGGCGGCGGCGGGGCTGCTGGCCTGGCTGTTCCGCGATCCCTGGCGCGAGATCCCGGCCGCGCCGCTGGGCCTGGTGAGCCCGGTGGACGGCCGCGTGCTGGAGGCAGGGCCCGTCGCCGATCCCTTTCTCCACCGGCCCGCCCTCCGGGTGGTGCTGCGGGTGGCGGCCGCCGGGCCCCTGGTGCTGCGCAGCGTGACCGAGGGCCGGGTGCAGCGGGTCTGGGTCGGGCATCTGCCCGGGGCGGCCCCGGGCCGGCGCGGCCTGGCCCACTGGGTGCGCACCGACGAAGGCGACGACGTGGTGACGGCGGTTTATACTCCCCGGGGCTGGCCCGGCCTGCGCAGCCGGCTGGCGGCCGGCGAGCGGGTGGGGCAGGGCCAGCGTTACGGGCTGGTGCCACCGGCCAGCCGGGTGGAGGTCTGGCTGCCGGAGCACTCGCGCCTGCAGGTGGGCCCGGGCCGGCGGCTGTGCGCCGGCAGCCACCTGCTGGGCCGGCTGGTCCATGGCTGACGGGCGGCGGAAACGAAGGAAGGCACACGGCGTGAACCCAGGCCCGACCCCCCAGACCCGCAGCCGCCGGCGCGGCATCTACCTGCTGCCCAACCTGTTCACCACCGCGGCCCTGTTCGCCGGTTTCTACGCCATCGTCGCCTCCATGGGGCGGCAGTTCGAGGCGGCCGCGGCGGCGGTCTTCATCGCCATGCTGCTGGACGGCATCGACGGCCGCATCGCCCGCCTCACCAACACCCAGACCGCCTTCGGCGCCGAGTACGACAGCCTGGCCGACATGATCTCCTTCGGCCTGG
Source organism: Chromatiales bacterium (assembly GCA_026990045.1). Lineage (GTDB taxonomy): Bacteria > Pseudomonadota > Gammaproteobacteria > CAMYNG01 > CAMYNG01 > JALUTW01. The sequence continues at coordinate 8,014 of JALSIK010000366.1, forward strand.
CGCCGGCACTGGTCATGTACCAGTGGGCGCTGTCGGGCATGGGCAAGCTGGGCTGGCTGGCGGCCTTCATCTACACCGCCGGCGCGGCCCTGCGCCTGGCCCGCTTCAACACCCAGCTCGCGGTGGCGGACAAGCGCTACTTCCAGGGCCTGGCCAGCCCCTCGGCCGCGGCCATCGTCACCGGCCTGGTGTGGGTGGGAGAGACCTACCTCCTGCAGGGGCCGTGGGTGGACCGCCTGGCCCTGGCGGTGACCATTGCCGCCGGCCTGCTCATGGTGAGCAACGTGCGCTACTACAGCTTCAAGGGCATCGACTTCCGGGGCAAGGTGCCCTTCGTCGCCATCCTGCTGGTGGTGCTGGTGCTGGTGCTCATCTCCTACGATCCGCCGCTGGTGCTGTTCTCGGTGTTCGCCCTCTATGCCCTGTCGGGCCCGGTGCTGACCCTGGTCCAGCTCCGCCGCCGCCGTGCCGCGCGCCGGCCGCGGGGGGAGGCGCGGTGAGTGCCGGCACGGGGCTTGGCAGCGGCGCCGCGGCCGGCTATAGTTGAGGCAGGTTCGTTCAGGCACCCGGCCCGTGAACATGAACGCGCATGCACAGTACGACATCCGACCCCACGGTTCCGCCGGGGCCGTGCGTGCGCGCGGCCGGCTGCTCCTCGCCCTCCTGCGACTGCTGCCCTGACCAGGGCAGAACGACACTCATCTCCAAGCGCATCCGCGCACCCCGAATTCCACCACCGCCCGCCGGGCGGCGTGTATCCTGAATCGAGGCGGCCGCACGGCGGCCCCGCTGGAGCCAGACCATGACAGACCGATTGATCATCTTCGACACCACCCTGCGTGACGGCGAGCAGAGCCCGGGCGCATCCATGACGCGCGACGAGAAGGTGCGTATCGCCAAGGCCCTGGAGCGCATGCACGTGGACGTCATCGAGGCCGGTTTTCCCATCGCCAGCCCCGGTGACTTCGAGGCGGTGCAGGCGGTGGCCCGCGCCATCCAGGACAGCACCGTGTGCGGCCTGGCCCGGGCGCTGGACAAGGACATCGACCGCGCGGGCGAGGCGCTGAAGGAGGCCAATGCCGGGCGCATCCACACCTTCATCGCCACCTCGCCCATCCACATGAAAATGAAGCTGCGCATGGAGCCGGACCAGGTGCTGGAGCAGGCGGTGCGGGCGGTGAAGCGGGCGCGGCGCTATACCGACGACGTGGAGTTCTCGCCCGAGGATGCCGGGCGCTCCGAGCTCGACTTTCTGTGCCGGGTCATCGAGGCCGTCATCGCCGCCGGGGCCGGCACCGTCAACATCCCCGACACCGTGGGCTACAATCTGCCCCAGCAGTTCGGCGACCTCGTCCGCCGCCTGCGCGAGCGGGTGCCCAACTCGGACCAGGCCGTGTTCTCGGTGCACTGTCACAACGACCTGGGGCTGGCGGTGGCCAACTCCCTGTCCGCGGTGCAGAACGGCGCGCGCCAGGTGGAGTGCACCATCAACGGCCTGGGCGAGCGTGCCGGCAACGCCGCCCTGGAGGAGGTGGTGATGGCGGTCAAGACCCGCCGCGACGTGTTCGACTGTACCGTGGATCACCTGGACACCACCCAGATCGTGCCCACCTCGCGCCTGGTCTCGGGCATCACCGGCTTCGCCGTGCAGCCCAACAAGGCCATCGTCGGCGCCAACGCCTTCGCCCACGAGTCGGGCATCCACCAGGACGGCGTGCTCAAGAACCGCGAAACCTACGAAATCATGCGGGCCGAGGACGTGGGCTGGAGCGCCAACCGCATGGTCCTGGGCAAGCACTCGGGGCGCAACGCCTTCCGCACCCGCCTGCGCGAGCTGGGCGTGGAGTTCGCCTCCGAGGAGGAGCTCAACGAGGCCTTCGCCCGCTTCAAGGAGCTGGCGGACAAGAAGCACGAGATCTACGACGAGGACCTGCAGGCCCTGGTCACCGAGACCAGCCTGGAGGCGGAGAACGAGTACTACCGCCTGGTGGCCCTGCGCGTGTGCTCCGAGACCGGGGAGACGCCGCGCGCCACCGTGACCCTGCACGTGGACGGCGAGGAGCGCACCGCCGAGGCCGACGGCAGCGGCCCGGTGGACGCGGCGTTCCGCGCCATCGAGGCACTGGCCCGCAGCGGCACCGAGCTGCTGTTGTACTCGGTGAACAACATCACCAGCGGCACCGATTCCCAGGGCGAGGTCACGGTGCGGCTGGAGAAGGGCGGGCGCATCGTCAACGGCCAGGGGGCCGACACCGACATCGTCATCGCCTCGGCCAAGGCCTATGTCAACGCCCTCAACAAGATCCGGGCGCCCGCCGCCAGAGCCCACCCGCAGACCGGCGACGTCTGAGATGGACGCCCGCCGCCTGGCCTGCCTGCGCGCCATGGGCATCGAGGTCTGGGTGCCCCGGGCCGGAGCCGGCCCGGCGGTGCCCGCTCCGGCCGCCGATCCCCCCGCGGCCGGCGGGCCGGCGCCGGCCCCCGCCGCGGCGGACGCCTGGAGCGGGCTGCGGGAGGAGGTGCTGGCCTGCACCGCCTGCCCCCTGCACGCGGGCCGCACCCAGGCGGTGTTCGGCGTGGGCGACACCGGGGCCGACATCATGTTCATCGGCGAGGCCCCGGGCGCCGACGAGGACCGCCAGGGCGAGCCCTTCGTGGGCCGTGCCGGCCAGCTCCTCACCGCCATGATCCGGGCCATGGGCCTGAGCCGGGAGCAGGTCTACATCGCCAACATCCTCAAGTGCCGCCCG
>JALSIK010000367.1 GCA_026990045.1 Chromatiales bacterium
TGCTGGAGAAAAACCGCACCGGCCAGGTCTCCACCTGGGTCAATCCCGACACCGGCAACCGGTACACGGTGGCCCCCACCCGCACCTACGAGACCGCCGAGGGACCGTGCCGGGAGTTCACCATGGACGCCGTCATCGGCGGCCGCAAGCAGGAGATCTACGGCACCGCCTGCCGCCAGCCCGACGGGAGCTGGAAGATCGTCAAGTAGACCAGTGACATCCCGTCATCCGGCACAACCACGCGGGGACATCACTCCATGCCGCTGCGGTGTGGTGAGCGCGCGATGGCACTCGACCGGCCGCACCCCCCCTGGTCTTGATCCCCCTCACCCCAACCCTCTCCCCGGCGGGGAGAGGGAGATGAAAAACAAGCCACAGCACAGGACACCCGCCGCGCGCGAAAAAACGGTCCCCTCTCCCTCCGGCAGGAAGACAGAACGAGGGGACGCTGCCAGCCCGGCGCACGCCCCCTCACCCAGGCCCTCTCCCCCGCGATGCGGGGGGAGAGGGGGATGAAAGAACAAGCCGCTGCATCGAAACCCCGCCGTGCGCGAAAACACGGTCCCCTCCCCCTCCGGGATGGACAGGGTGAGGGGAGACGGATCAGCCGGAAGCACGGTCTTCGCGACACCCCCTGCGCCGGGTTTCGACGTATTGGAAAAAAGGTGCGGGCCGAACTTTTTCAACATCCGGCTAGATATCCAGCCACACCCCCAGCGCGAGGAAGCGCTCGCGGGCCTGGAAGAACTCTCCCATGGCGGACCGGCCGTCGTGGTACACGAGGCCGAAGCGCCAGCGGCGCTCGCGGACCGGAAACACGATCCCCGCCTGCGCCGAGTGGCTGCGCGCCCAGTCGTCCTCCTCCCAGGCGGCGACGTCCAGCGCCGCGTACCAGCCGCCGGCACCGCCCCACCACGCGCGCGGGCGTTCCACCTGCACCCCGGACTGCACGCGCCAGGTCTTCTGCAGCACGCGGTTGCGCAGGTCGTACGCGCCGCCGGCATCGGCATACACCACCAGGTCCGCCCTCGGGATCCACGCCAGTCCCGCGCGCAGCTCCTCCCGCGTGTAACCGAGGCGCCCGCGCCCGGTGCGGGCCATGAACTCGTCCCCCACGTGGGCGGAGACATGGCGCAGCCCCACCCGCCAGGCCAGGGCGCGGTGATGCCGCCCCGACAAATAGAGGCCGTAGATCCCGTCCCAGCCGATGTTGTCCTGCGACTGGTCCACGTCGAACTGGCCGTTGATGGCCGCCTCCAGGGTCACCTGCCAGCCGTGCGCCGGATTCGCGTCCGCGGTGCGCCGCACGATGCCCAGTCGCCCCCCCACCTTGAGCAGGAACCGCTTGCGCCCGGCGTCGGCCAGGGTGGACCGGGACAGAGTCACGGCCTGGAAGCTGAACGTCGGCCGCAGGGGATCGGCCAGGTAGCGGGGATAGAGCGGCTCCAGCGGAAACCACTGCCAGCGGGCCGGTGCCGCCTCCGCGCCGTGCCCGCCCGCCGCGGCCGGCAGGCCGAGGACC
>JALSIK010000368.1 GCA_026990045.1 Chromatiales bacterium
CCAGCCTCGTCAGCCTGGCGGTGCCGGCCCGCACGCGCATCGCCTTCCCGCGCGGTTACGCCAAGGACCTGCAATGGCTGTTCGCGCGCCACCACGCCCCCGCCGCGGCCGGCCAGCACGTGCTGGACACCTTCCTCGCCTTCGCCCGGGCCCTGGGCATCCGTGAACCGGTGCTGCGCTGGGACATCCCGTTGCCGCAGGCGGCGCGGGACTTCGCCCGGCAGTACATCCGCGACGGCCAGCCGGCGCTGGTCATCAGCCCGTGCTCCTCCATGGCCTACCGCAACTGGACCGTGGAGGGCTACGTGCAGGTGGCCGAGCACGCGGTGCTGGCCCACGGCCTGCAGGTGCTGGTCACCGGCGGCCCCTCGGCCCTGGAGCAGGAGTACGGGCAGGCCATCGCCGCCCGCGCCCGGGTCCCGGTGACCAACCTGGTGGGACGCACCGACCTCAAGCAGCTGGCCGCCCTGCTGGCCCGGGCCCGGGTGGTGCTGGCGCCGGACTCGGGCCCGGCCCACCTGGCCAATGCCGTGGGCACGCCGGTCATCGGGCTCTATGCGGCCACCAACCCCCATCGCGCCCGCCCCTACCTGTGGAGCGAGTACGTGGTGAGCCGCTACGCCGAGGCCGTGGAAGCAGTCCACGGCCGCCCGGTGGACCGGCTGCCCTGGGGCATCCGGGTGCGGGCACCGGGCACCATGGCCCGCATCACCGCCGACGAGGTCATCGCCACCCTGGACCGGCTCCTGGCCGGGCACGCGTCCTCCTGACGCGGGCTGTGCTATCATCGCGCCCGGCGCGCTTCCGCCCGCTCGACACCAGCGCATGAACATCACCACGCCAGTCTCCGTCGGCGAGTTCCTCGACAAGCTGACCATTCTTAAGATCAAGTCCGAGCGCATGAGCGACCCGGACAAGCTGGCCAACGTGCGCCGCGAGCTGGCGGTGCTGGAACGGACCTGGGCCGCCTCGCCCTTCGCGGACGCGGACGTGGACCGCGAGCTGGGCCGGCTCAAGGCGGTCAACGAAAAGCTGTGGGAGATCGAGGACCGCATCCGCCTCAAGGAGGCGGCGGGGGAGTTCGACGCCGAGTTCATCGAGCTGGCGCGGTCGGTCTACATCACCAACGACGAGCGGGCGGCGATCAAGCGCGAGCTCAACCTCAGGCTGGGCTCGGACCTGGTGGAAGAGAAATCCTACGCCGACTACCGCGGCGGGGCCGCGAAACCATGAGCCGGCCGCGGTACGGCAACGCGGCCCGGGGGTGCCATGCGCCTGTGGGCTGAACGCGGCACCTGGGTCGGGCGCCGGGCGCGGGCGCGGCTGGCGGCGCTGGATCCCGGCCAGGTGCACTCCATCGCCGTCATCAAGCACGCCGCCCTGGGCGACCTGCTGCTCACGCGCCCCTTCCTGCTGGCCCTGCGCGAGCACTTCCCCCGCGCCCGCCTCACCTTCAGCGCCATCAGCCACTACCTGCGCGGCGTGCCCGAGGACCTGGTGGACCGGGTGCACGTG
>JALSIK010000369.1 GCA_026990045.1 Chromatiales bacterium
CGTGCCACACGAGGCCGCCGAGGTCGTCATCGAGGTGAGCGACCTGTGCGTGAGCTACGGCCCGCGCGAGGTCCTGCATGACGTCCACCTGCAGGTGCGCCGGGGCGAGATCATGGTCATCATGGGCGGCAGCGGTTCCGGCAAGAGCACCCTGCTGCGGGCCCTGCTGGGCCTGCAGTCCCCGCGCCGCGGCTGCATCCGGCTGCTGGGCCGGGACATCACCCGCCTCGACGAGCACGCCATGCACGCCCTGCGCACGCGCATGGGGGTGGCCTTCCAGGGCGGGGCCCTGTTCAACTCCATGACCGTGGGCGACAACATCCTGCTGCCCCTGCGCGAGCACACCCGGCTGGACGAGAACACCATGCGCATCATGATGCGCATGAAGCTGGCCCTGGTGGGCCTGTCCGGGTGCGAGGACCTCATGCCGGCCCAGCTCTCCGGCGGCATGACCAAGCGCGCGGCCCTGGCCCGGGCCATCGTCATGGACCCGCCGCTGCTGTTCTTCGACGAACCCTCGGCCGGCCTCGACCCCGTGGCCTCGGCCCAGCTCGACCGCCTCATCCTCAAGCTGCGCCGGGCGCTGAACATGACCATCGTGGTGGTGACCCACGAGCTGGACAGCGCGTTCGCCATCGCCGACCGCATCACGGTGCTGGACCGCGGAAGGGTGCGGTTCACCGGCACGCCCGAGGCCCTGCGCCGCAGCGACGACCGGCGCATCCAGGACCTGCTCCAGCGCCGGGCCGACCTCGCGCCGGTGGACCCCGAGGTCTACCTGGACAAGCTCACCGGGGCACCGCCCGATGCCTGAGGCCGCAGCCCGTCTCCACCGCACGCCGCGGCCCGCCGCCGGGGGCGCCCGGTGAAGCGGGAAAGCATCAACTACCTGGCGGTGGGCGGATTCGTCCTGCTCATGCTGCTGATCCTGCTGGCGGTGCTGCTCAGGATCACCGGCAAGAGCGCCGGGCGCACCCATTACTACGTGGAGCTGGAACGGGTGGCCGGCATCGCCGCCGGCACCCCGGTCACCTACGGCGGCTACCGCGTGGGCCACGTGGCCGGCATCGAGCCCCGCCGCGGCGAAGGCGGCACGGTCTACCGCGTGCGCCTGGCGGTGGAGCCCGGCTGGCCCATCCCCCGCGACAGCACCGCCGGCATCGTCCAGCCCCAGCTCCTGGGCGGCTACCAGATCGACATCCGCGAAGGCGACAGCACCGAGATGCTGCCCCCCGGCGGCACCCTGGCCGCCGCCCCGCCGGCCATGATCATGGCCGCGGTGAACCGGCTCGCCGCCGGCCTGGCCCCCCTGGCCCGGCGCCTGGACGGCGTGCTGGCGCGGGTGGACACCGAGGTCATCGCCCGCCTGCCGGCCCTGCTGGAGGATGCCCGCCGCCTGGTCGAGCGCCTGGACCGGACCGCCGAGCGCCTGGGGCGCTTCGCCTCCACGGACAACCTGCGCCGGGCCGAGGCCACCCTCGCCCATGCCGAGGACATGAGCCGGC
>JALSIK010000370.1 GCA_026990045.1 Chromatiales bacterium
AAGGAGACCGGCAGAACCGACACGCGGAGCACATCATGCCGACGAGCTGGAACCGGATACTGGGCGTGCACGAGCAGGCGCTGAACCTCTACGCCCGCCGGGCGCGCCTGCTGGCCGAAAACCTGGCCAACGCCGACACGCCCCACTACAAGGCGCGGGACATCGACTTCCGCCAGGCCCTGGCCGCCGCCGGCGGCGGCGGGCCGCTGAAGACCTCGCACGCCCGGCACCTGCAGCCGGATGCCGCCGGGGCCGGTGGCGAGCCCCTCTACCGGGTGCCGCTGCAGCCCTCGCTGGACGGCAACACGGTGGAGACCCAGTTCGAGAAGTCGGAGTTCATGGAGAACGCGCTGCGCTACCAGGCCACGCTGCGGTTCCTCAGCGGAACCTTCCGCGGTCTCAAGACCGCCCTGCGAGGAGAGTAAGCCATGTCCCTGTTCAACGTGTTCAACATCGCCGGCTCGGCCCTGGCCGCGGAGACGGTGCGGCTCAACACCACCGCCAGCAACCTGGCCAATGCCGACACCGTGAGCTCCAGCACCGAGCAGACCTACCGCGCCCGCTACCCGGTGTTCGCCCGCATGGTGGACGCCTTCGGGCAGGAGGCCGACGGGGTGCGGGTGCTGGGGATCGTGGAGAGCGATGCCCCGCTGCGCAAGGAGTACCAGCCGGAGCATCCGCTGGCCGACGAGGAGGGCTACATCTTCAAGCCCAACGTCAACGTGGTGGAGGAGATGGCCAACATGATCTCCGCCTCGCGCACCTACCAGACCAACGTGGAAGTGATGAACGTGACCAAGCAGATGCTGCTGCGCACGCTCTCGCTCGGTCAGTAACCGGAGTCGAGGACCATGAACCGCATCGACGACAAGAATCCCCTGGCCGAGCTGGGCCTGGCCCGCCGGGCCGAGAAGGACGATCCGTCGCGCCTGGGGCAGGAGGACTTCCTCCAGCTCATGATCACCCAGCTCAACAACCAGGACCCGTTCAAGCCCATGGCCAGCGGCGAGTTCCTGACCCAGATCGCCCAGTTCTCCCAGGCTTCCGGGATCCAGGAGCTGCAGAACTCGTTCGCCGAGCTGTCCAGCGCGCTGACCTCCAACCAGGCCCTGCAGGCCTCGGCCCTGGTGGGCCGCCAGGTGCTGGTGCAGAGCGAGGCCGCGGTGCTGGCGGCCGGCGGCGCCGTGACGGGCCGGGTGGCGCTGGAGCAGTCGGTCCAGTCGCTGCAGGTGGAGGTGCTGGGGCCGGCGGGCGAGGTCCTGCGCCGCCTGGACCTGGGCCCGCAGGCCGCCGGCCAGGCGCCCTTCACCTGGGACGGGCGTGACGAGAGCGGCAATCTCCTGCCGCCCGGCGAGTACACCGTGCGCGCGGTGGCCGGCTCCGGCGGCGAGTCCGCCGCCGCCACCGTGCTGCTGGCGGCGCGGGTGGACAGCGTCACCCTGGGGGGTGCCGCCGGCGGCATCACCCTCAACCTGGCCGGCCTGGGGCAGCGGTCCCTGGCCGACGTGCGCGAAATCATGTAACCGGACGAATCCCTGACAGCGAGGAAGCAGCCATGCCTTTTCGTACCGCTCTGAGCGGCCTCAACGCCGCCTCCACCGACCTGCGGGTCATCGGCAACAACGTGGCCAACGCCAGCACCGTGGGCTTCAAGGAGTCCCGGGTGGAGTTCGCCGACGTCTATCCCGCCTCCAACGTGGGGGCGGCGGCCAACGCCATCGGCTCCGGCGTGCGGGTGGCGGCCATCACCCAGCAGTTTAGCCAGGGCAACATCGAGTTCACCGACAACGTGCTCGACATGGCCATCAACGGCCAGGGCTTCTTCCGCCTCAGCGACAACGGGGCCATCAGCTACACCCGCGCCGGCCAGTTCCAGGTGGACGACCAGGGCTTCGTGGTCAACAACACCGGCCAGCGCCTCACCGGCTTCCAGGCCGACGCCTCGGGCAACATCACCGGCGCCCTGGGCGACCTGTTCATCGACACCTCGGACATCGCGCCCAGCGCCACCGGCGCGCTCACGCCCAACGGCGGCATCAACGCGGTGCTCAACCTGGACGCCAATGCCACGCCCACCTTCGCCCCCACGGCCAACCGCGCGGTCTCCACCTTCGACCGCACCAACGCGTCCACGTACAACTATTCCACCTCGCTGACCATCTACGACTCCCTGGGCAACCCTCTGCTGGCCACCATGTACTTCCGCAAGACCACCACGCCCAACCTGTGGGAGACCCACCTGTGGATCAACAACGGCACCACGGACATCGAGGTGATCCCGGCCGGTAACGTGGCCAACGAGCCGGCCCGCATGCAGTTCAACGCCGACGGCACCCTGGCGTCGGTGACCCCGGCCGTGGGCGGCACCACCACCACGGTGGACTACAACACGGTCAACCCGGCCACCGGGGCCAACGTCCTGGACTTCGAGGTGAGCTTCGCCAACTCCACCCAGTTCGGCAGCAACTTCTCGGTCAACTCCCTGACCCAGGACGGCTACACCTCGGGCCGCATCATCGGCATCACGGTGAGCGACCAGGGCATCATGCAGGCCCGCTTCAACAACGGCCAGACCCGGGTCCTGGGCCAGGTGGCGCTGGCCAATTTCTCCAACCCGCAGGGCCTGCAGCAGCTGGGCGACACCCTGTGGGCGGAGACCGCGGACTCCGGCGCCGCCCTCGTGGGGGCCCCGGGCACGGCCAACATGGGCCTGGTCCAGTCGGGGGCGGTGGAAGGGTCCAACGTGGACCTCACCGAGCAACTGGTGCGCATGATCACGGCCCAGCGCAACTTCCAGGCCAACGCGCAGGTGATCTCCACCGCCGACACCATCACCCAGACCATCATCAACATCCGCTGAACCGGGTAGGGAGGAGCCGGCACCATGGAACGCATGCTGTACGTGGCCATGAGCGGGGCGCGCCAGGTCATGCTGGCCCAGGCGGCCCACGCCAACAACCTGGCCAACGCCAACACCACGGCCTTCCGCGCCGACCTCAACAGCTTCCGCAGCATGCCCGTGTTCGGCCCCGGGCTGCCCAGCCGGGTCTATGCCATGGACGAGCAGCCCGGGGTGGACCTTTCCCGCGGCACGCTGGTCCGCACGGGGCGCGACCTGGATCTGGCCATCGAGGGCGAGGGCTGGATCGCGGTGCAGGCGGCCGACGGCAGCGAGGCCTACACCCGGGCCGGCAACCTGCACCTGGGCCCCGGCGGCCAGCTCCTCACCGCCACCGGCGAGCCGGTGCTGGGCGGCGACGGCCCGGTGGCCGTGCCGCCCTACGAGAAGCTGGAGATCGGCGCCGACGGCACGGTGTCGGTACGGGGCCTGGGAGAACCCGCCAACGCCGTCAGCGTGGTGGACCGCATCAAGCTGGTGCGCCCGCCCGAGGGAGAGCTGGTCCGCGGGGCGGACGGCCTGTTCCGCCTGCGGAACGGCCTTGCCGCCGAGGCCGACGGCACCGTGCGGGTGGTGGCCGGCGCCCTGGAGCAGAGCAACGTCAACGCCATCGAGGCCATGGTGAGCATGCTCACCCTGCAGCGCAGCTTCGAGCTGCAGGTCAAGCTCATGCAGGCCGCCGAGCAGAACGAGGAACGGACCACCGAGCTCATGCGCCTGGGCTGATGCCCGGCCTGGCACGGTTCGTGCAACCTTTCCGGCGGACAGGCGGGGCCTGAGCCGCCCGCGACAGGAGGACAGACGCAACCATGACTTCGCCACTGTGGATTGCCAAGACCGGCCTCGAGGCGCAGCAGCTGCGCATGGCGGTCATCTCCAACAACCTGGCCAACGTCAACACCACCGGCTTCAAGCGCAGCCGCGCGGTGTTCCAGGATCTCCTGTACCAGAACGTGCGCCAGGTGGGCGCCCAGTCCAGCCAGAACACCGAGTTGCCCTCGGGGCTGTCCCTGGGCACCGGGGTCAAGGCCGTGGCCACGGAGAAGATCTACACCCAGGGCAACCTGGTCAACACCGGCAAGTCGCTGGACCTGGCCATCCAGGGCCGCGGCTTCTTCCAGATCCTCCAGCCCGACGGCAACATCGCCTACACCCGCAACGGCGAGTTCCAGATCGACGACCAGGGCCAGGTGGTGACCGCCGACGGCGATCCCCTGGAGCCCTCCATCACCGTGCCGCCCAACACCATCAGCCTCACCATCGGCGCCGACGGCACGGTCTCGGCCCTGGTCTCCGGCAACTCGGCCCCGACCCAGGTGGGCAGCATCCAGCTCGCGGACTTCATCAACCCGGCCGGGCTGCAGCCCATCGGCAACAATCTCCTGCTCGAGACGGTGTCCTCGGGGGCGCCCCAGACGGGGGTGCCCGGTCTCAACGGCCTGGGCACGGTGGAGCAGGGCATGCTGGAGAGTTCCAACGTCAACGTGGTGGAGGAGCTGGTCAACATGATCGAGACCCAGCGCGCCTACGAGATGAACTCCAAGGCCATCGCCGCCGCCGACGAGATGCTGCGCTATGTCAACAACAACCTGTAGGACGGCCGCTGAGATGACGCCCCGCATCGCCTGTCTGCCGCTGGTCCTGCTGCTGCAGGCCGGCTGCGCCACGCACACGGTGACTCCCGATCCGGCCTACGCGCCCACGCCGCCGGCGCCCCGGGTGGCCCCGGAGCGCAACCACGGCGCCATCTACCAGCCCGGCCACGGCCTGGACCTGTACGCGGACACCAAGGCCCGGCGCGTGGGCGACATCCTCACCATCGTGCTGCAGGAGCGCACCGCGGCCTCCAAGTCGGCCAATACCAGCACCACCAAGGAGAGCACGGTGGACTTCGGCGCGCCCACCCTCGGCGGCGGCGGGGTGACGGTCAACGGCAACCCGGTGCTGTCGGCCAGCGTGGACCAGAGCCGCGAGTTCACCGGCGAGGGCGAGAGCACCCAGAGCAACAGCCTCAAGGGTAACATCACGGTCACCGTGGCCCGGGTCCTGCCCAACGGCAACCTGGTGGTCCGGGGCGAGAAGCTCCTGTCCCTGCACGAGGGCCAGGAGTTCATCCGCATCTCGGGCATCGTGCGGCCGGTGGACATCGGCCCGGACAACACGGTGCCCTCCACCCTGGTGGCCAACGCCCGCATCTCTTACGGCGGCACCGGCCAGGTGGCCGAGGCCAGCAAGGCGGGCTGGCTGACCCGGTTCTTCAACAGCATCTTCTGGCCCTTCTGAGCATCCGCGGAGGACGAGGCATGCGGTCCAACACGTTCATTCACGGCATCGTGGCCCTGGCCGCCGGGCTGGTCCTGGCCCAGCCGGTGCAGGCCGAGCGCGTCAAGGACCTGGCCGCGGTGGCCGGCGTGCGCAGCAACCAGCTCGTGGGCTACGGCCTGGTCACCGGCCTCAACGGTACCGGCGACCAGACCACCCAGACCCCGTTCACGGTGCAGAGCATCGTTTCCATGCTCAACCAGTTCGGGGTGTCGCTCCCGCCGAACACCATCAACAATCTCCAGCTCAAGAACGTGGCCGCGGTGGTGGTGCATGCCGAGCTGCCGCCCTTCGCCAAGCCGGGCCAGACCATCGACGTCACCGTGTCCACCATCGGCAACGCCAAGAGCCTGCGCGGCGGCAGCCTGCTCATGACGCCGCTCAGGGGCGCCGACGGGCGGGTGTACGCCATGGCCCAGGGCAACATCATCGCCTCGGGCTTCGGCGGCTCGGGCGCCGACGGCTCCTCCATCACGGTCAACGTGCCCAGCGCCGGCCGCATCCCCAACGGGGCCACGGTGGAGCGCGAGGTGCCCATGCAGTTCGGGGCCGACGGCAGCCTCATCCTCAACCTGCACCGGCCCGACTTCACCACCGCCCAGCGGCTGGTGGAGGCCATCAACACCGCGGTGGGCGAGGGCACCGCCGCCGCGCTGGACGCCACCTCGGTGCGGGTGGCGGCGCCGCGCGACACCGCCCAGCGGGTGGCCTTCGTCGCCATGCTGGAGAACCTGGAGCTGGAGCCCGGCGAGGCCCCGGCCCGGGTCATCGTCAACTCGCGCACCGGCACCGTGGTCATCGGCCGCCACGTGCGGGTGATGCCGGCGGCGGTCTCCCACGGCAGCCTCACCGTCACCATCACGGAGACCAACGAGGTCAGCCAGCCGCGGGCCTTCGCCGGCGGCCGGACCGTGGTGACGCCGGCCTCCGAGGTCACGGTGGAGGAGGAGGGCCGGCGCATGTTCCTGTTCAAGCCCGGCGTGTCGCTGGACGAGATCGTGCGCGCCGTCAACCAGGTGGGCGCCGCGCCGGGGGACCTGGTGGCCATCCTCGAGGCGCTCAAGCAGGCCGGGGCCCTGCGGGCCGAGCTCATCGTCATCTGAGCCATGCTGCAAGCCGCCCTCGACGCCCGCCTGGAGGCCGCCCGCATGGCGACGGAGTTCTCGGGCTTCGCCGACCTCCGCCGCCTGGCCCGGGGCGAGGATCCCGAGGCCGCCCTGCGCGAGGTGGCGCGCCAGTTCGAGGCCCTGTTCCTCAAGATGATGCTCAAGAGCATGCGCGAGGCCAGCCCGGGCGATCCCCTGCTGGAGGGCAGCCAGGCCGGTTTCTACCGCGACCTGCACGACTCGCAGCTGGCGCTGAAGCTGGCCGGCAGCGGCGGCCTGGGCCTGGCCGAGATGATGGTGCGCCAGCTCCGGGGCAGCCTGCCGCCGGCGCAGGCACGGGACGGGGCGGCGCAGGCCGCGGCATCCCGGTCCGGGGATTCCGCGCCGGCCCCGGCCGCCCCGCCGGAGCCGGCCGGCTTCGGCTCCCGCCGCGATTTCGTGCAGGCCCTCTGGCCCCACGCCGTGCGCGCAGCCGGCGAGCTGGGCACCACCCCCGGCGTGCTCGTGGCCCAGGCGGCGCTGGAGACCGGCTGGGGCCGGGCCGTGCACGCGCACCCCGACGGGCGCAGCTCGTACAACCTGTTCAACATCAAGGCCGACTCCCGCTGGCACGGCGAGCGGGTGCGGGTGAGCACGCTGGAGTACGAGGACGGCGTGGCCGTGCGCCGCCGGGCGGAGTTCCGGGCCTACGGCTCCTGGGCCGAGAGCTTCGACGACTACGTGGCCCTGGTCAAGGGCAGCCCGCGCTACCGGACCGCGCTGGAGCGGGCACCGGACCCGGAGGCCTACATCGGGGCCCTGCACGAGGCCGGTTACGCCACCGACCCGGACTACGCGGCCAAGGTGCGCCGGGTCCTGGACGAGGGGTTGCCCGCCGCCTACAGGGAAGACGGCGGCGGGACGCTAACCTGACAGGAGATCCGGGCCCCGGCCCGGCGGGAACGACAGCGACATGGCAAAGGGCGACTTCTTCGGCATCGGGGTCTCGGGGCTGCTGGCCTTCCAGCGGTCCCTGAACACCATCAGCCAGAACATCGCCAACGTCAACACGCCGGGCTACACGCGCCAGCGGGTGGACCTGGTCACGCGCCCGCCCCAGCGGGCCGGCGACGGCTTCATCGGCACCGGGGTCCAGGTGGCCGGCGTGCAGCGGGTCTACAACGGCTTCCTGGTGGAACAGGTGCGGGTCCAGACCTCGCTCTCGTCGGAGACCGACACCTACCTGCGCTACGCCTCGCAGGTGGACAACCTGCTGGCGGACCCGGACGCCGGCCTGTCGCCGGTGCTGCAGGAGTTCTTCGCCGCGGTGCAGGGCGTGGCGGACGACCCCGCCTCCATCCCGGCGCGGCAGGTGCTGCTGGCCCAGGGCGAGGCGCTCGCCGACCGCTTCAACTACGTCTACGATCGGCTCGACGGCCTGTTCGGCGGCCTGCAGACCGAGCTGGAGAACACCGTGGACGAGATCAACGCCCTGGCCCGGTCCATCGCCGGGCTCAACGGCCAGATTATCCAGCAGGAGGGCCTGGCCGGCGGCCAGCCCGCCAACGACCTGCGCGACCAGCGCGACGAACTCATCCGCCGCCTGTCGGAGAAGGTGGCGGTGACGGTGGTGCCGCAGGACGACGGCGCCCTCAACGTCTTCATCGGCAACGGCCAGAACCTGGTGGTGGGCGGCACCGCCTCGGTGCTGGGGACCACCGGCAACGTCTACGACCCGTCCAGCCTCGAGATCACGCTCACCACCGGCAGCGGCTCCGGCGTGGTCATCACCGGCGCCATGCGCGGCGGCAGCCTGGGCGGGCTGGTGGCGTTCCGGCGCGAGATCCTGGAGCCCGCCCTCAACGGGCTGGGCCGGGTGGCGGCGGGGCTGGCCTTCGAGTTCAACGCCCAGCAGCGGCTGGGCATGGACCTGGACGACCGCCTGGGGCAGGACTTCTTCACCGCCCCCGCGGTGGATGTCACGCCGGCCACCACCAACGGCGGCACGGGCTCGGTGGCGGGCACCCTCGCCGACCCCGCGGGACTCACCACCAGCGACTACACCCTGCGCTACGACGGGGCCGATGCCTACACCCTGACCCGGTTGTCCGACGGCACCACCTTCGCCATCAACACCGGCGGCGCCAGTCCCTACACCACCACCGTGATCGACGGCATCACGCTCACCATCACCGCCGGGGCGAACACGGGCGACACCTTCCTGATCCGGCCCACCCGCTTCGCCGCGCGCACCCTGGGCCTCGCCGTGAGCGACCCGCGCCAGGTGGCCGCCGCCGCGCCCGTGCGCACCGCGGCGAACCTGGCCAACACCGGCAACGGGCGCATCAGCGCCGGCGAGGTGGTGGACACCACCAACGCCGCTTTCACCACAACGCCGGGGGCGCTGACCCCGCCCGTGCTCATCCGCTTCGACTCGGCCACCACCTACTCGGTGTACGACAACACCAACCCCGGCGCGCCGGTGCTGCTGGAGAACAACATCCCCTACGACCCGGCCACGGGCGGCGACGTGTTTCCCACCCCGGGCTCGCTCGATTACGGCTACCGGGTGCGCATCGACGGTGCCCCGCGGGCCGGCGACGAGTTCACCATCGACTACAACACCGGCGGGGTCAGCGACAACCGCAACGCCCTCGCCCTGGCGGCGCTGCAGACGCAGGGCACCCTGGCGGGTGGCGGCGCCGACTTCCAGTCGGCCTACGGCCAGATGGTGGCCGACGTGGGCAGCCGCACCGGCCAGGCCCGGATCCGGGGCGAGGCCCAGCAGACCCTGCTCGAGCAGGCCATCGAGGCCCGCGAGTCGGTCTCCGGCGTCAACCTGGACGAGGAGGCGGCCAACCTGCTGCGCTTCCAGCAGGCCTACCAGGCCGCGGCCCAGGTGATCTCCACCGCCAACTCCATGTTCCAGAGCCTCATCGAGGCCATCCGCTGAGGGCACGGCATGCGCATTTCCACCAGCCAGATGCACTTCTCCGCCACCAACGCCCTGCTGGACCAGCAGTCGCGGCTCTCGCGCACCCAGCTCCAGGTGGCCACGGGCCGGCGCATCCTGACCCCGGCCGACGACCCCGTGGCCTCGGCCAGCCTGCTGGACCTCAAGCAGACCCGCGCCCTCACCGAGCGCTTCCAGCTCAACGCCGATGCCGCCCGCGCCCGCCTGGCGCTGGAGGAGAGTACCCTCGGCGCGGTGAGCGACGCCCTGGTGCGGGTGCGCGAGCTGGCGGTGCAGGGCAACAACGACACCCTGTCCGGCACCGACCGCGGCGCCCTGGCGCGGGAGGTGCGCCAGATCGTGGACCAGCTCCTGGGCCTGGCCAACACCCGCGACAACAACGGCGACTACCTGTTTGCCGGCTACCAGGGCAGCGTGCGGCCCTTCGCCGCCAACGGCAGCGGCGGCTTCGACTACTACGGCGACGACGGCACGCGCCTGATCGCCATCGGCCCCGGCCGCGAGGTGCAGGACGCCGACTCCGGCACCGCGGTGTTCCGGGCCATCCGCAACGGCAACGGCACCTTCGCCACGCGGGAGGGCGCGGCCAACACCGGCACCGGGGTCATCGACGCCGGCACCGTCAATGGTACCTTCGTGCCCGATACCTACACCATCACGTTCTCCCAGCCCACGCCTTCCGATCCCCTCACCTTCCAGGTGGACGGCGCGGTCTCGGGCAACGTGGTCCCGCCCGGCACCGCCTTCGTCGAGGGCGCGGAGATCGCCTTCAACGGGGTCTCGGTCAGCATCACCGGCACCCCGGCCGACGGCGACACCTTCACCGTCACCCCGTCGGCCAACCAGGACCTGTTCACCACGGTGCAGAACCTGGCCCTGGCGCTGGAGAACCCCGACGCCACCGCCCGCCACAACGCCGTCAACCGCGTGCTGGCGGACCTGGACCAGGCCGAGGAGAACATCGTCAACGTGCGCACCAGCATCGGCGCCCGGCTCAACGCCATCGACGCCCAGGTGCGCAACAACGAGGACCAGATCCTGGCCCTGGACGAGACCCTCTCCATCATCGGCGACCTGGACTACGCCGAGGCCGTCAGCCGCCTCAACCTCCAGCTCACCGGCCTCCAGGCCGCCCAGCAGGCCTTCGTCCGGGTGCAGAACCTCTCCCTGTTCAACTTCCTGCGGTAGGGCTGGCGGCACGGCGTACCCGGATTCCCGGCACGAGAGTGCAGACGTAGGTCGGCTTGAGCGTAGCGAAAGCCGACGCCCGGGTG
>JALSIK010000371.1 GCA_026990045.1 Chromatiales bacterium
GGCGTCGGGAATTTGACCCGGCGCCCGGCCCGCGGCGGCAACTCCCTGATCTGACGGCAGTTACATCCCGGCACGGTTCTTGCTCCGTGTGGCGGTGAGCGCGCCAGCGCGTCAGCGTCCCAACACGAAGCCGTGATGAACCGCCACAGTGAAACCACCCCCCAGGCCCTGGCCGAGGCCTTCCTCGCCTTCAACGCCATGTCGGAGCGGCTGGCGGAGTCCTACCGCGAGCTGGAGGGCCAGGTGGCCCGGCTCACCCGCGAGCTGGCCGAGGCCCGGCGCCGGCAGAGCGAGGAATCGGAGCGCCGGGCGCAGGTGGCCCGGCGCCTGGCCGCGCTGCTGGAGGCCCTGCCGGGCGGGGTGGTGGTGCTGGACGCCGACGGCCGGGTGCAGGAGGCCAACCCCGCCGCCCGCGACCTGCTGGGCGAGCCCCTGGCCGGGGCGCGCTGGAACGACGTCATCCGCCGGGCCTTCGCCCCGCGCCGCGACGACGGCCACGAGGTGTCGCTGGCCGACGGGCGGCGGGTGACCATCTCCACCTGCCCGCTGGCGGACGAGCCGGGCCAGATCCTGCTGTTGACCGACGTCACCGAGATGCGGCGCCTGCAGGACCGCCTCACCCGGCACCAGCGCCTGGCCACCATGGGCGAGATGGCGGCCTCGCTGGCGCACCAGGTGCGCACGCCCCTGTCGGCGGCGCTGCTGTACGGTTCCAACCTCAAGCGGGCGCGCCTGGACGAGGCCGAGCGGGCGCGCTTCACCGACAAGCTGCTGGACCAGCTCCGCCACCTGGAGAGCCTGGTCAACGACATGCTGAGCTACGCCCGCGACGGCAAGCTGGGCGAGGAGGACTTCGCGCCCGGCGACCTGCTGGGCGACCTGCACAACACCCTCGAAGACCTGTTCGAGCGCACCGGCACCCGCTTCGTGGTCGAGGCCGGGTGCGACCCCGCGCTGCGCCTGCACGGCAACCGGCAGATGCTGGTCTCCGCCCTGTGCAACCTGGCCCACAACGCCGTCCAGGCCATGGGCGAGGGCGGGGTGCTGGAAGTGGGGGTGCGCGCCGCCGCCGGCGGCACGGCGGTGGACATCGTGATGCGCGACAACGGCCCCGGCATCGCCGAGGACCAGCGCGACAAGGTGTTCAACCCCTTCTACACCACCCGTGCCGAGGGCACCGGCCTGGGCCTGGCGGTGGTGGCGGCCATCGCCCGCGCCCACAACGGCGAGGTGTGGGTGGACGCCCCGGCCGAGGGGCAGGGGGGGACCACCGTCATCCTGCGCCTGCCGGCCACCCACAGCGGGGCGCCGGGCACCGGGCGGCGCGCCGGCGATGCCGGGCGGCGGCAGGCACGGGCCAACCAGGGAGCGTGACATGACGACGGGTACCGTACTGGTGGTGGAAGACGACGCCGCCCTGGCCGAGGCGCTGGGCGACACCCTGCAACTGGCGGGCTGGCGCGTGCTGGTGGCCGGCGACGGCGAGCGGGCCCTGGAGCTGGCCGCCGCCGAGCCGGTGGACCTGGTGGTCTCCGACGTGCACATGAAGCGCATGGACGGCCACGCCCTGCTGCGCGAGCTGCGCGCGCGCCGGCCGGAGCTGCCGGTGATGCTCATGACCGCCTACGCCACGGTGGAGAAGGCGGTGGCGGCCATGCGCGAGGGCGCGGTGGACTACCTGGTCAAGCCCTTCGAGGCCGAGGTCCTGGTGAACATGGTGGAACGCTACGCCGCCCCGCGCACCGCGGGCGACGAGCTGGTGGGGGAGTCGGCCGCCGGCCGCGAGCTGGCGGCGCTGGCGCGCAAGGTGGCCGCGCGCGGGGTCACGGTGATGATCACCGGCGAGAGCGGCACCGGCAAGGAGGTGCTGGCCCGCTACGTCCACCGCCACTCGCCCCGCGCCGGCGGCCCCTTCGTGGCCATCAACTGCGCGGCCATTCCGGAGAACATGCTGGAAGCCACCCTGTTCGGCTACGAGAAGGGCGCCTTCACCGGCGCCTACAAGGCCTGTCCCGGCAAGTTCGAGCAGGCCCAGGGCGGCACCCTGCTGCTGGACGAGATCTCGGAGATGGACCTGGGCCTGCAGGCCAAGCTGCTGCGGGTGTTGCAGGAACGCGAGGTGGAGCGCCTGGGCGGCCAGCGCACCATCCAACTGGACGTGCGGGTGCTGGCCACCTCCAACCGCGACCTGCGCCGGGCGGTGGCCGAGGGCCGCTTCCGCGAGGACCTCTACTACCGCCTCAACGTGTTTCCCCTCCACGTGCCGCCCCTGCGCGAGCGGCGCGAGGACATCCTGCCCCTGGCCCGGGCCCTGCTGGCGCGCCACGCCCGCGCCGCCGGCATGCCGGTGCCGGCGCTGGCCGACGACGCGGCGGCGGCGCTGGCGGGGCACGACTGGCCGGGCAACGTGCGCGAGCTGGAGAACGTGGTGCAGCGGGCCCTGGTGCTGTGCGAGGGCGGCGAGGTGCGCGCCGCCGACCTGCGCTTCGAGCAGGCCACGGCGTCGCCGCCGACGCCGCCGGCGGCCGCGGATGCGGCGGCGGGCGAGGCGGCCGACGGCCTCAACGCCGACCTGCGCCGGCGCGAGTGGGACATCATCATCGAGACCCTGCGCAGCGTGCGCGGCAGCCGCAAGCTCACCGCGGAGAAGCTGGGCATCTCCCAGCGCACCCTGCGCTACAAGCTGGCCCGCATGCGCGAGGCGGGCCTGAGCATCCCGGGCGAGTTCGACGCCCAGTCGGCCTGAGCCGCGGCCGGCTGGAGAGCGGGTTATTACAGGGCGGGTCTCCGGGGCGCCCCGGCGCCGGCGGACGACCAGCAGTCTCAACCGACGGAGGAAAGACGGCCATGAGCAACACCATCACCCCCGAGCAGGTGCTGGCGCAGATGCGCATGCTGGCGGCACAGGCCAAGGGGCTGCCGCCCCAGGCCGGCCCGGCCGAGGGCGCGGGCGGCGGTTTCGCCGAGCTGCTCAAGACCTCCATCGACAAGGTCAACGAGACCCAGCAGGAGGCGAGCCGGCTCAAGGAGGCCTTCCAGAAGGGCGATCCCAACGTGCAGCTCTCCCAGGTGATGGTGGCGGTGGAAAAGTCCAGCGTGTCGTTCCAGGCCCTGCTGCAGGTGCGCAACAAGCTGGTTTCCGCGTACCAGGAAATCATGAACATGCAGATCTGAACGCGGGCGCGCGCGTTCTCCACACAGGGCAGGTGACACACCATGGCCACGGATCTCGTCGATCCCCGTAAACTGCAACTGCCGCTGGCCGGCATGGCGGCGCTGCCGGTGGTGCGCCAGGTGGGACTGCTGCTGGGGCTGGCGGCCAGCGTCGCCCTGGGCTTCTACGTGGTGCTGTGGTCCAAGGACCCGGCCTACCGCATGCTCTACTCCCACCTCTCGGACCGCGACGCGGCCACCGTGACCCAGGCGCTGCAGCAGGCCAACATCAAGTACCGCATCGACCCGGAGACCGGGGCCCTCATGGTGGAGGGCGACAAGCTCCACCAGGCGCGCATGAAGCTGGCGGCCAGCGGCTTCACCGCCGGCGGCGAGCTGGGCTTCGAGCTGCTGGACAAGGACCAGGGCTTCGGCACCTCGCAGTTCATGCAGACCGCGCGCTACCAGCGGGCCCTGGAGGGCGAGCTGGCCCGCACCGTGACCTCGCTGGCGGTGGTGCGCTCGGCCCGGGTGCACCTGGCGCTGCCGCGCCAGTCCACCTTCATCCGCGACCGGCGCGAGGCCTCGGCCTCGGTGTTCGTGGAGCTGCTGCCCGGCCGCAGCCTGGAGGCGGGCCAGGTCCAGGCCATCGTCAACCTGGTGGCGGGCAGCGTGCCCAACCTCAAGCATGAAAGGATCACGGTGGTGGACCAGCAGGGCCGCCTGCTCACCCGCCACGAGCCGGACGCGGCGCTGGGGCTGACCGCCTCCCAGTTCGAGTACACGCGCAAGCTGGAGAAGGAATACGTGCGCCGCATCGAGAACATCCTCGGCCCGGTGGTGGGGCTGGACAACCTGCGCGCGCAGGTGGCGGTGGACGTGGACTTCACCATCACCGAGCAGACCCAGGAGATCTACAACCCGGACCAGCCGGCGGTGCGCAGCGAGCAGCGGTTCGAGGAGACCACGGCCGGCGAGGAGCCGGCCCAGGGCGTGCCCGGGGCGCTGTCCAACACCCCGCCGGCCGCCGGCCGGGCCCCGGAGCAGGCCGCCGCGGCCGCCGCGGAGCCGGGCACCGGCGCCCCGCCCCTGCGCAAGCGCTCGCGCTCCACGCGCAACTACGAGCTGGACCGCACCATCAGTCACACCCGCCGCATCCCGGGCGCCGTGCGCCGGCTGTCGGTGGCGGTGGTGGTCAACCACAAGCCGGCGCCCGCCGCCGCCAGGGGCAAGGGCAAGGGCAAGCAGGGCCAGGGCGGCGCGGCCCAGCGGGTGCCGCTGACCGACGAGGAGATCAAGCGCCTCACCGCCCTGGTCAAGGACGCGGTGGGCTTCAACGCCCTGCGCGGCGACACCGTCAACGTCATCAACGTGCCCTTCGCGCCGCCGCCCGAGGTGGAGCCCCTGCCGGAGCCGCCGCTGTGGAAGCAGCCCTGGGTGCTCACCCTGGCCAAGCAGGTGGCCGCCGGGCTGGCGGTGCTGCTGGTGATCTTCGGCGTGCTGCGGCCGGTGATGCGCAACCTGGCCAGGCAGGGCGAGCAGCAGCGCGCCGTGGTGCCGGCGGCGGGGGACGAGGGCGAGGCCCTGGCCGACGACCAGGTGACCCTCACCGGCGGCGAGGCGCCGCGGCTGCCGCGCCAGCGCCAGGGCTACCAGGCCAACCTGGAGATGGCCAAGAACGCCGTGCAGCAGGATCCCAAGCTGGTGGCCCAGGTGATCAAGAACTGGGTGGGCAACGAATAAAAGGGGCCAGGGGCGAGGGGCGAGGGCAAGAGAAAGAGCATGGCAGGAGAGAGTCAATCCAAGCTGGCCGGACCCGAGCGCGCCGCCGTGCTCCTGCTCACCCTGGGCGAGGAGGCGGCGGCCGAGATCATGAAGCACATGTCGCCCAAGGAGGTGCAGAAGGTGGGCGAGGCCATGGCCACCCTCAGCCACGTGCCCAAGGACACGGTGGGCGAGGTGCTGGAGACCTTCTGCGACGCCCTCGACGAGGAGACCTCGCTGGGGGTGGGCAACGAGGAGTACCTGCGCAAGGTGCTGGTCAACGCCCTGGGCCAGGACAAGGCCAGCAGCCTCATCGACCGCATCCTCATGGGCCGCCACTCCAAGGGGCTGGAGGCCCTCAAGTGGATGGAGCCGCGGGCGGTGGCCGAGATCATCCGCCTGGAGCACCCGCAGATCATCGCCATCGTGCTCTCCTACCTCGACCCCGACCAGGCCGCCGAGGTCCTGGCCGCGCTGCCGGAGCGCATGCGCCCCGACATCGTCATGCGCATCGCCTCCCTCGACGGCATCCAGCCCTCGGCCATCCACGAGCTGGACGAGATCCTGGAGAAGCAGTTCACCGGCGGCACCAGCAACGTGCGCTCGTCCAGCGTCGGCGGCATCAAGACCGCGGCCAACATCCTCAACTTCATGGACAGCTCGCTGGAGGCGCAGATCATGGACCAGATCCGCGAGAACGACGCCGAGATGGGGCAGGAGATCCAGGACTTCATGTTCGTGTTCGACAACCTGGTGGACGTGGACGACCGCGGCATCCAGGCCCTGCTGCGCGAGGTGTCGTCGGAGACCCTCATCGTCGCCCTCAAGGGCGCCGACGAGGCAGTGAAGGAGAAGATCTTCAAGAACATGTCCAAGCGCGCCTCCGAGATGCTGCGTGACGACCTGGAGGCCAAGGGCCCGGTCAAGGTGAGCGAGGTGGAGGCGGCGCAGAAGGAGATCCTGGCCATCGCGCGCCGCATGGCCGAGTCCGGCGAGATCAGCCTGGGCGGCAAGGGCGGCGATGAGTACATCTAGGCCGGTTCCGGACAAGGACGTGTCCGCCTACGAGCGCTGGGAGGCGCCGGTGGTGGACGCCGAGAGCCCGCTCACCGCCGGCGCGGTGGAGGCGATCCAGAAACAGGCCTGGGAGGAGGGGTTCGCCCAGGGCCACGCCGAGGGCATGAAGCAGGGCCTGCAGGAAGGGCGTGCCGCCGGCGAGGAGGAGATGCGCCGCCACGCCCGCCTGCTGACCGAGGTGCTGCAGCGTCTCCACGCGCCCCTGGAACAACTGGACCGCGAGGTGGTGGACCAGGTGACGGAACTGGCGGTGGCGGTGGCGCGCCACATCGTGCGCCGCGAACTGCACATCGATCCCGGGCAGGTGGTGGCGGTGGTGCGCGAGGCCATGGCCGCCCTGCCCGCCGGGGCCCAGGACGTGCGCATCTACCTCCACCCGGAGGACGCGGTCCTGGTGCGCCAGGCCCTGTCGGTGGAGGACGACGAGGACGGCCGCCGGCCCTGGCGCATCGTGGACGACCCCGTGCTCACCCGCGGCGACTGCCGCATCCAGTCCGAGTTCTCCTACATCGACGCCACCCTGGAGCGGCGCCTGAACCGCATCATCGCCACCCTCCTGGGCGGCGAGCGCGAGGCCGATCGTGACGGCGATGGATCCTGATCGCAGCCCGCGCTGGCGCGAGCGCCTGGCCCGCCGCCAGGCCCGGCTGCGCGAGGCCCAGACCCTGGTGGTGGAAGGCCGGCTCATCCGCATGGTGGGGCTCACCATCGAGGCCGCCGGCTGCCAGGCCGCCATCGGCGCCCGCTGCGAGCTGGAGAGCACCAGCGGCCCGCCGGTGGAGGCGGAAGTGGTGGGCTTCGCCGGCGACCGGCTCTACCTCATGCCCGTGGCGCACATGCAGGGCATCGCGCCCGAGGCGCGGGTGGTGCCCACCGGCCGGGTCTATGCCGCGCCCGCCGGCGACGAGCTGCTGGGCCGGGTCCTGGGCGGCGACGGCCGCCCGCTTGACGGGGCCGGACCGCTGGAGGCCAGCGAGCGGGTGCCCCTGTCGGGCCGTCCCATCAACCCCCTGGCCCGGGCGCCCATCAGCGCGCCGCTGGACGTGGGTGTGCGCGCCATCAACGCCCTGCTCACCGTGGGCCGCGGCCAGCGCATGGGCCTGTTCGCCGGCTCCGGCGTGGGCAAGAGCGTGCTGCTGGGCATGATGACCCGCTACACCACCGCCGACGTCATCGTGGTGGGGCTCATCGGCGAGCGCGGGCGCGAGGTCAAGGAGTTCATCGATCACATCCTGGGCCGCGAGGGCATGCAGCGCGCGGTGGTGGTGGCGGTGCCCGCGGACCAGACCCCGGTGATGCGCCTGCACGGCGCCTACCTGGCCACCGCCATCGCCGAGTGGTTCCGCGACCGCGGCCGCAACGTGCTGCTGCTCATGGACTCGCTCACCCGCTTCGCCCAGGCCCAGCGCGAGGTGGGGCTGGCCATCGGCGAGCCGCCGGCCACCAAGGGCTACCCCCCGTCGGTGTTCGCGCGCCTGCCGCAACTGGTGGAGCGGGCCGGCAACGGCGACCGCGGGGGCGGCTCCATCACCGCCTTCTACACCGTGCTCACCGAGGGCGACGACCAGCAGGACCCCATCGCCGACGCCGCCCGCGCCATCCTCGACGGCCACGTGGTGCTCTCGCGCGAGCTGGCCGAGGCGGGCCACTTCCCCGCCATCGACGTGGAGGCCTCCATCAGCCGCGCCTTCACCGAGATCACCACCCCCGGGCACCAGGAACTGGTGCGCCGCTTCCGCCGCCTGCACTCGGTGTACGAGCAGAACCGGGACCTCATCGCCGTGGGGGCCTACCAGCAGGGCTCCGACGAGCGCATCGACGAGGCCATCCGCATGCGCCCGTCCATGATGGCCTTCCTCCAGCAGGACAAGCGGGAACCGGTGTCGTGGGCCGACAGCCTGGCCGGGCTGCAGGCGCTGCTGGACGGGACCGCGCCCGCCGGCGCCATGACCGAGGCCGGCTGACATGGCCCGCCGCTCGCGCCGGCTCCGTCCCATCCACCGCCTGGCCGCGGGCCGGGAGAACGACGCCGCCCGCGCCCTGGGGCTCGCGCAGCGGGAGCTGGCGGCGGGGCGCGAGCAATTGCGGCAGCTCACCCGCTACCGCGAGGAGTACGTGGCCGACATGACCCGCCGCGGCCGCGACGGCATCAGCGCCGCCCGCCTGCGCGAGTACCAGGCCTTTCTCGACCAGCTCGACGCCGCCATCCGCATCCAGTGCCAGCGCCTGCAGGAACTGGAGGCCCGGTGCCACGACCGCCGCCACCAGTGGCACGACCGCCACCGCGACAGCCAGGTGCTGGAAAAGGTCATGGCCCGCATCGCCCGCGAGGAACGGAAGGCCGAGGCCAGGAAGGAACAGCGCGAGACCGACGACTTCGCCGGCCGCCGCGTACCGGAAGACGGAAGGTAGACCACGCAGGGTGTGACGGCGAAGCCGTCGCACCGTTCTCCTGGTGCGTTCGCGCGGCGAACGCACCCTACCCCTGCCATTTTCCATCTGATATCTGATATCTGATATCTGATATCTGATATCTGCCAACCGGCCGTCAGTCCCGCGGCCGCGGCAGCACCCCGTCCACCAGGAACTGCCGCAGCTCGAACCGGTACGCCCGGGGCACGTCGGTGGTGCGCAGGAACTCCACCGCCCGTTCGTCGGTGCGGCAGGTCCAGGCGGCGAAGCGGCGCGGGCCGGAGGCAATGGCCGCGGGGGTGAAGGCCACCACGTTGACCCCGCCGCGCCGGCGCGCGGAGGGATAACTGGCGGCCTCGACCCCGGCCCCGCGCAGGGCGTCGCCCAGGGCCTGGGTGGCGCGGTAGTCCCCGGGGTGGGCGATGAGGTCGCGGTGGGCGGCGAAGCAGCCGGCCTCCAGCCTGACGCCGCGCGGCGTGTTCACCGTGACCTCGAACGAGGTGTGCTCGCTCATGAGGCGCCCGGCCGGCGGCGGGGTCTCCATGTCGTGCCAGAAGCGGAAGCGGTAATAGGCGGTCTCGGCCAGCGCGGTGCGCAACTGGCGCGCGCAGTAGAACAGGCCCCGCTGGTGCCGGCGGCCGAAGCGCGAGCCGTGGCGCAGGGGCGGGTAGCGGAAGGGGGTGGCGACGAGATAGTGCCGGCCCTCCGCCTCCGGCGGCAGCGGCGGCTTGGTGGCCTCCAGCAGCTCCTCCAGCACCTGCTGCTCGGCCACGTTGTCGGTGAGGGCCAGGGTCGCCACCTGGCGCTGGGACTCCACCACCCACACCGCCCGGCGCACCGTCATGGCCGCCACGGCGTCCGGGCCGCCGCACAGGGCCCACAGGTCCGGTGGGGAATTCATCCCATGCCGCGCATGGCGTCCAGGTAGCGTTCCACCTGTACCAGGCCGTCCACCCGCGCCAGCATGTCGCGCGGCCGTTCCCCCAGCTCGCGGTTGGGCGTGTCCAGCCAGTGGCGCATGGCCTCGCGCTCGCCGCCGGTGAGGGCGAACAGGGCGCGGTACACGCGGACGAGGTGGGCCGCCAGCTCGCCCTCCTTGCTGGCGGGGTCCAGCGGCCGGCCCCGGGCCAGGGCCGCCACCGTCTGCCGGTGCAGGCCCACGATGCGGCCCAGCTCCGACTGGCTGAGGTCCAGCTCCTCGCGCAGGCGCACCAGGGCGCGGGCCAGGACCCGGCCCGGGTCGGGCTTGGCGTGCTGGGCAAGGGCCATGGGGGCCTCCGTCAGTGTCGAAATACAACAAAAATATAGCATGAAAGGTGAAAATGGACATACTTTGAGGGGCGAGGGGCGAGGGGCGAGGGGCGAGGGGCGAGCGAGGGCCACATGTTGTCCGTCGTCCGTCTTCTGTCCTCCGTCCTCTGAACTGGCACGGCCGTTGCACTTTCCCGTCCACGAGGGGCCCGCGCGGTGCGGGCCCGCCAGGGAGCATCATGGTTCCAGGACCACAGCCATTGCCCGTGACCACGGCCGCGGTGACGCCGGCCCCGGCTTCCCGCCCGGCCGCGGCGGGGCCCGTGCCCGCCGCCGACGGCGCCGCGGCGCCCTTTGCCGGGGCCCTGGAGGCGTTGCTGGCGGTGCTGGCCGGGCAGGGCGGGGCACCGCCGGGCCAGGGGCCCGCGGCCGGGACACCCGCCGCGGCCGACGGCTCCCCCGGCGCCGGGGACGGCGGCAAGCCGCTGCCGCCGGCCGGCCTGGTGCTGCCGCTGCCTCCCGCAGACCCGGCGGAGCCGGCCGCCACGGCGGCGCCGGGTTCGGGCCCGGCCGCTCCCGCCGGTTCCCCGGTCCCGGTGCCGCCGGCACTGGCGGCCCTCGCGGGGGCCACCGGCGGCGCCGCGGGCGGCATGCCCGGCCAGGGCCGCGAGGGGGCGGAGGAGGGTGCCGCGGGCGCGGAGTCCCTGCTCCGGCCCCACCGGCTCGCGGCGCTGGCGCAGGGCACACCGGAGGCGCCGGTATCCCTGCCGGCGGCCGCGCCCTCCGGGGCGGCGGCCGTGCCGGCGGGCCAGGCCGGGTTCCACCTGCCGGCCCAGCCGCCGGCGGCCCAGGGCCCCGTGCCCGCTAAAAAAAAAAAA